>JAGHYO010000005.1 GCA_017743605.1 Thermoflexus sp.
CGCTCACCCCCACCCCGATCCCACCGCTGGAGCATCAGGTCCAGGCTGGGGAGACGCTGCTCTTCATCGCCGAGCGCTACGGGGTCACGGTGGATGAGATCCGGCGTTTGAACAACCTCTCGGGGGATCTCATCGTCGTCGGGCAGATGTTGAGGATCCCGGTCTACACGCCGACGCCGATCCTAGCCACCGCCACGCTCCCGCCGGGGGTGACCCCCTCTCCCACGCCGCGGCCGGACAAGATCCTCCACGTGGTGCAGCCAGGGGAGACCCTGCTGGCCATCGCCCAGCGATATGGGGTGTCCATGAAGACGATTCAGGCGGTCAACGGGATCGCCAACCCGGAGCGGATCCGGGCCGGGCAGACCCTGGTGATCCCTCTGGCCACGCCCACACCGGCCCCTGGCCCGACATCTACCCCGACTCCTACGCCGGTGCCGACCTATCCGCCGCCGCCCCTGCTCAGCCCACCCGACGGCGCCCGGGTGGAGGGAGCCGGGCTGCCCGTCCTCGTACAGTGGGCGTCCGTCGGACTGCTCGAGCTGGGCGAGACGTATGAAGTCCGGCTGTTCCGGGAGGACGGCGTGGAGATCGGCCGCTTGCGCACCCGAGCCACCGCCTGGCACATCCCGCCTTCCCTCCTCCGATCGGCCGTGGAAGGGGAGGCTGGCCCTTACATCTTCCGCTGGACCGTTCAGGTGGTGCGGCGGGTGGTGGAGCCCGATGGGACAGTGCGCTTCGAGGCGGCCGGCCCAGCGGCCGCCCGGACCTTCCGCTGGAGCCCTGGCGAGGTCCCTTCCACCCCCATCCCCGGAGGGGGATGAAGGGATTCCGGTCGCTTCCATCCCGCATAAGGGGGAGGGCGCGATGCCTTTCGCGGACAAGCTGTTGACGTGTGAGAAGTGCGGCCGACCCTTCGTGTTCACGGTGACGGAGCAACGGCGCATGGTGGAGGCCGGCCAGCCCCTGGTGGAACCCACTATGTGCCCGAGGTGCCGGGCGGAGGCGGCGCGACCGAAGCGCAAGCTAGAGCCCGGACAGGTGTATGAGGGGCGGGTGAAGTGGTTCAGCCCCGAGAAGGGCTACGGCTTCATCCGCTGCGAGGACGGCACCGAGATCTTCTTGCACCGGACGGGGATCGCCCGCCTTGGGCTGGTCCTGGGGGCCAACCAGCCAGTTACCTTCGAGGTCGAGGTCACCCCGAAGGGGCCCCAGGCCGTCCGCGTCACTCCCGTCGCAGCGACGGAGGCTCCCCCTTCGACGGAGCGGGATCCCGAAGCGGGCATCCCCCGGGAAGGCGCCGGATGAACCGGGAGTCCCTGTATCGCACGGAGGCCATCATCCTGCGACGGGTCGATTTCGGCGAGGCGGACCGGCTCCTGGTGTTGCTCACGCCGGAGCTCGGGAAGCACCGCGCGCTGGCCAAGGGGGTCCGCAAGATCCGGAGCCGCAAGGCCGGCCACCTGGAGCGCTTCATGCGGACCTCCCTGCTCCTGGCCCGGGGGCGGGATCTCGATGTGGTCAGCCAGGCCGAGGTCATCGCCCCTCATCCCCGCCTGCGGGAGGACCTGGACCGCAGCGCCTTGGCTCACTACGCGGCGGAGCTGGCCGAAGCCCTCGCCCCTGAAGGGGAGGAGAGCCGCGCCCTGTATCGTCTGCTATCAGACACCTTAGACCGCCTGGACGGCGGCGAGGATCCCCAGCGGGCGATCCGCTACTATGAGCTGCATCTCCTAGAGATCGCGGGGTTCCGCCCGCAGGTGGAGTTCTGTGTGGGCTGCGGGGAACCCCTGCGGGAGGAGCGAGGCCCATATGGATTCGATCCGCGGCGCGGCGGGGTCCTCTGCCCGCGGTGCGCCCGGGGCGCGCCAGGCGCTTCCCCGCTGAGCCGCGCGGCGCTGAAGGGGATGCGCTTCATCCTGCGGACGCCTTACCCGGCCTTCCGAACGGCCCCCCTGCGGGCCGAGACCCTGCGGGAGATCGGCGAGCTCATCGGCCATCACCTGCGCGCCATCCTGGAACGCCCCCCGCGCGCCCTCGCCGTCCTCGGCCAGCTCGCCCGCCCCGTCCCCTCCGAGGAGCAGCCGCCTCGCCCGCCCTCATAGGGCGCGCGGTCCAGTTGCCCCTTCCCGCTCCGCGCGGATCCATCGCCTCAAGTCATCGAGCTCGGGGCATTTCCGCTCTAAAAGCCCTCGGATCAAATCCTCGAATCGCTGCAGGCGGAGGTTGATCTTCTTGTGGAGCCCGTCCTCATCAGGGGGGAGTCCGTAGTCCTCCGGCCGGATGCCGTTCCGCCGGGCGACCTTCAGGATCCAGCCCTCCAGCCGGGGACACAACACGATGATCCGATGCCCACGCTGCGCATCCTCCAGCACTCGAACGCCATGGCTATCCTCGACGACCCGGACATCTCGGAGGTAAGAAGGCTGAGCGCTGGCCGGATCCTCATCGATGACCGCGATGTGGTTTTCCTGCCGCCGAAGACGGTTGCAGAGAACCCCTTTGTTGTTTTCGTGTCGGATGCGGGATCTGGGAACTCCCAGAAGCCGGATCAGGCGTTCGTCCGGCTCGCATTCCACTAGCACCATGCGGGACGGCGGCTCCTTGCGGCTCATTCCGCCTCCTCCGAACTCAGGAAGCGTTCCAGGTCGAAGAAGAGGCTACAGCCGGCGTCCACCATCTCCTGGATCTCCGCCTCGCCCAGCGGGCGGACCTGGGTGGCCCTCTCTCGCCACGCGGTCAGGAACACCGCCACATCCTCCTGGGGGGCCTTCTCCAGGATGGCGAGTAGGAAATAGGGATTGTGGGTGGAGATCCAATACTGGTTCCGCGCGTCGAAGGCGATTCGCTCGGCCAGATACTTGGTGTAGTAGGGGAAGGCATGGGCCTCGGGCTCCTCAAAGATCAGGAGGGCCCCCTCGTTGGTCTCGATGGCCAGCAGGTGGAAAACGAGGCTGCGGAGGGTATCGGAGGCCAGGATGTAAGGATATGCAATGACCACCCCATCTGCCTCTTTCTGTAGCTCGATGCGGTCCTCCTGGGGCTTCAGGATCAGGCGCAGGTCGTATTCCGCGAAGATATCGGCGATCTCCTGCCGCAGCGGCTTGTGGAGGAGGAGCAAGTGGATCATGTTTTCCCCGTGGGGAGGACGAAGGAAGGCCGGCTCCGTCTTCGGGAAGCGTTCCAGGGGGTTGAACCGATAAAAGCGGAACGGGAAATATCCAGGGTCAGGAGAAACGCCCTTCACAAATTTGACATTGGAGTCGTATTCGTACGTGAACGAGGAATCAAAGTGCCCATGAGTGTCGGCCGTGATGCGGAACAAACGAGGGGCCGATGGATTGTATTCCAGGGTCCACCTGTAAACGCCTGCCCGAACCCGAACGGCGCTCTCCAAGTCCTGATCGTAGAAGAGATCTGCCATGGTCTGACAGCGGACGAAGGCGCGGAGCTCCTCGGGGGCGTAAGGAAGGCTGAACATCCCCAAGCTCTCCAGCAGGTTCGATTTGCCGGTGTTGTGGGGGCCGATGAACAGGTTGATCCGCCGGCACTCCAGGCGGAGCTTCCGGATCGACTTGAAGCCTTCGATCTCCACCTCGCGGATCATCCCCGCGCCTCCTGGCGCTCTCGGGATCGATTGTAGCCGGGCGGGATCGGGGCGGCAATCCTTCTCCTTTAGCGTCCTTCCCCTGCGCCGGAGATGGGGCTATTCTCTACCTGGAGAGACATCCACGAGGCGCCGATGGACAAAGCCACGCTGATCCGCCGGATCCGCGAGGAGCGGGAGCGTCTGTTGCAAGCCCTTGAGGGGCTCTCCCCCGAGGAGATGACCGGCGCGCCGGTCGCTGGGGAGTGGACGGTCAAGGACATCTTAGCTCACTTGGCCGTCCGGCAGGGCCGCCTCATCACAGCCCTCTTCCAGCTGCAGCAGGGCCGGCGCCCGAAAGACCTTGGGCTCTCCCCGGCGGAGGCGGACGCGCTGAACGCGCTCATCTATCGGGAGCAGAAGGACCGCCCGCTGGAGCGAGTGCTGGCGGATTTCCACGGGACGTTCCAGCAGCTGCTGCGGCGCCTGGAGCAGTTCTCGGATGCGGATCTCACCCAGCCCGGACGCTTCCCAGGCCTTGCAGGACCCCTGTGGGAGCTCATCGCCTCGGAGACTTACGAGCACGATGCGGCGCATCGCGTCGACATCGAGCGCTGGCGCGCTGCCCGGAGGGGCTCACCGGGCGGATGAGGACCGCCCTCCGAGCAGGAGGGAGAAGGGGCCCAGGCTCATCAGCAGGAAGAGGAGGATCCACGGGCCGAGTCCCTCCAGGACGGCGCGCCCAGGCGGCTGCGGGCGCAGCGCTGCCTCCACCTCTCGCTCCAGACGATCGAGGGACCGCCCCAGGACACGACGGACGCCGCTCTCGCAGGAGAGGCCCTGGGCGTAGGCCTCCAGCAACCGCCGCAGCCCTCCGATCCCCTCGCGCTCGTGGAGATAGCGAACGGTGGCACCCGCCAGGGCGTAGGCCTGCCGGGCCCGCAAGGGATCCGTGGGGAAATCCCCGCACAGGCCTGTCAGGGAGATGCCCTCCAGGCGGGGCTCCTGGAGGGCGCGCAGGAGGGCGGGATCGGGCGGCCCCTCGCTCCAGACCGCCCACCCCTCGTCCAGCCAGGCCGGGAGAGGCCGTCCGCCCGCCAGATCGTGGAGGACAACGTGGGTGAGCTCATGGGGGATGGCGCGGCGCAGCGCCTCCAGGCCTGCGCTGTCCGGGGAGGCCATCAGGATCACGGCGCGCCAGCGGGGGCGGACCTCGCCTTCGATCTCCAGGCCGGCCAGCCGGAAAGCCGCCCGCGCCAGCTCCGGGTCCGCATACCAGAAGAGATCGATGGGCTCCGGGGCGGAATACCCCAGGGGACCCCCGATCCGCTCCAGGCTCCGGCGGGCCAGCTCCAGGACGGAGCGGGCCAGCCCGGGGTCCCCGGCATGCCAGTGCAGCCGCAGGGGACCGGCGCTCAGGGTCTGCCAAACGACCCGGTTGTCTAGATACCGGAAGGTCTGGGGCTCCGTGGAGCGCCATCCCCCGGGATCCTCCCGCACTTCCCACCAGAAGGTGATCGGGACGAAAGGGGGGAGGGGTTCCCGGCGCAGATCCCGCTCGTAGATCACGCGCAGGCCGTCGGAGGCCTCCGGGGTCCGGCGCTCCCGGTGGGGTGTCTCCATCCCCGGCATTGTGTAGTAGAGGATGGCCTCGGAGATGGGCGGAGGGCCCTCTCCCTCCAGGACGAAGCGCATGCGCTGGCCGAAGGTGTATTCCACTGTCGCCCGCCCGGGGAACGTCCCTTGCGGGGTTGGGGTTTGGAAGGGCGGCGCGAAGATCGGGAGCAGCACGGCGAATCCGATCAGGACCCACTTCATGGCCTTACCCTCGCAGCCAGGCGATCCATACGCTGAGGGTGAGGGGGCTGAGCAGGGTGGAGAGGAAGATGATGCCGGCGATGGTCCGCGGGTAGATCCTGAACTCCATAGCCATCACCATGTTGGAGATCGCCGCCGGCATCGCGCTTTCCAGGATCCCGGCCTGCCAGGCCGGGCCTTCCAGTCCCCAGAGGCGGGCGAGGGGGATCGCGATCATAGGGATCCCGATCAGGCGCACCAGCGCCCCGAGCCCGATGAGCCGGCGCCGATCCTCCAGGCGGATGCGGGCCAGCTCCAGCCCCAGCACCAGCAGGAGGACAGGGATCGCGCCGCGGCTGAGCAGGGCGATCCCGGCCTCGATGGGCTCCGGGGGATGCCAGCCGCTCCAGCGCACCAAGGCGGCAGCGAGGGCTGCATAGAGGGTGGGGATGGAGAGCAGCCGTCCCCAGCTCCATCCTCCTCCGCCATACAGGGCCAGGGTGGCCCCCAAAGTGTTGAGCAGGACGTTGTTGGTCATGAAATAAAGCACCGCCCGGGCCAGGGCCGCATCCCCGAAGGCCCGCTGCACTACCCCTAATCCGTAGCTGCCGGCGTTCACGAACATTGCTGTGAGCATCAGCGCGGTCCGCTCCGCCGCGGAGAGGCCCAGGGCCAGGCTGAGGAGCAGACCGAAGCCTCCCGCGACGAACGTCACGGAGGCCGCAAAGCCCAGGAACCGGAACAGCTCCGCGCCACTGATGTCCGAGCGGACCAGAGACATATAGACTAGAGAAGGGTTCAGGACGTAAAAGGAGAGGCGGGCCGCCGGATGGGAGGGCACGTCCAGGTAGCGGCCTAAGAGCCAGCCCGCGGCGATCGCCAGAAGGATCGGGGTCAGGTCGTAGAAGAGGATCTGGGGGATCAGGCCCAGGGTCACCGGTGGCGCTCCGTCCTCAGCGTCGACTAGGTGGCTTCTCCTCGTCGTCTCCCTCACCCTCCTCTTGTCCCTTCTCTTCCTCCTCCCAGAAGGTCTGCCAGGCCTCTGCCTCGGCCGCATCGGACTTCAGGTCCATCTCGAGCAGGGGCAGGAACGTCTCGGCCTCCTCCATCAGGTTCAGCTCCTCGAGGGCTTCCTCGGCCAGGGCAGCGAGGTCCTCGTCCTCCCCCTCGGCCAGCTCCTCCAGGATCTCTCGGGCTCGCGGGCCGCCGATCTCCCCCAGGGCCCAGATCGCGGCCTCTTGGATCTCGGTGTCCCCTTCTTCGATCAGGCGGGCCAGCAGGGGCACGGCCTCCCGGATGCCGATCTCGCCAGCGGCTACCGCCGCCTCGTAGCGCATGGCAAGGCTGGGGCTGCGCAGCGCCTCCATCACACAAGGCGCCCAGCGCTCCTCGCCGGTGCGGCCCATGGCGAAGACGGCGCTCATCCGCATCCGCTCGTCGGGGTCCTCGTAGGCCCGGGCAATCATCAGCGAGAGGTCCGGCTCCAGGGTGTTGCCCAGGGCCTCCAGGGCGCGCCGACGCACCTCTAGGGGCTCCTGGGGGTTGTAGAACGCCTGCCGCAGCGCCTCGATGGCCGGGCGGGCCGCGGAGAGGGGGATCCGCTCCATGATGCAGGCGTTGAAGAGATAGCGCCCCAGCCCGATGGCCGCCCGGGCCCGCACTTCTGAAGACGGATCTTTCTCGAACAGCTCGAAGAAGCGCCGCATCAGCTGCAGGTCCTGATCCTCATACCATAACCCGTCGATGGCCAGCGCCCGCACCTCGGGATCCGGGTCGCTCAGGGCCATGCGGAAGAGGCGCCCGAAGTCCAATTCCGTGTTCTCTTCACTGATGTCCACCAGATGGCTCATGATAGTCCGCCGCCGCGCCGTCGACAGCTTCAGCCAGGTCCGCGCGACCTGCTCAAGCTCCTCATCGTTCAGGTCCGAAAGCCAGTAAAGCCGCGGGATGGAAAGCGGCGTAGCTTCATCTTCGAGATGAGCAAGCAAAGCTTCCACCGAGGGCATGAGACAACCTCCTCGACTTGCTGAAAAAACCCAACCCGGACAGGGAATACGCACATCTCCAGCCGTTCTTCCGTCGCTCAGAGATCGCCGAACAGGGCTCTCCCGCGCCCGAAGCATCCGTTTGCAAGGGATCGAAAATGCTGTGTCAGCGTTTTGATTATAGAGTTTATCCCTTGGATTTACGAAAACCGCTCTAATCTCTGGGATATGTCAGTATCCACTACGGGGGCGGCTTCCTGGAGGGCGGGGCGCAGGGCCTTGTAGCCTTCCCCGGCATAACGGATGTGCTGGTAGAGGCAATCGGCGAAGCCGGTCCGGAGGGTCGGGGCGATAGGGATGTCGAAAGCGCGCGTGAGGCGGCGCAGCACCTCCTAACACCGTCCGAAGATGTAGCCCCCTGCAGCAAAGCCAGCGCACCAGAGGAGCGATCCAGCGAAGGTGAGGATGGTGAAGGGGAGGAGGGATATGTGGGCAACGCCAGTCGGGAAGGAAGATGAAGGGGGCGCACAATGGGCATCAGGCAGGATGATGAAGGTTGCCCACATCCCTTATCGGGCGAACTAGCGGTCTGCAGCCTCCGGGTCGCGCGGGCGAATCAGCAGGTAGGGCCCATACCGGAACAGAAAGGACCGGCCGCTGCCATACCCCATAGCGTAGGAGACCGGAGAGCCTGGGGTGCGTCCCATCGCGGGCCTGAACCAGCACTCAGCCCGCCAGGGACATGGTCACCTCGCTGGGGATATGGTAGAAGCGGCTTCTGCCGCGACCGATCGCTTTGTAGGCCGAACTTCATTTTGGCCCCGGGTCGCTGCCCTGCAGCTCGAGAGATGGAAGTCCGGGGCGAAAGCCCCTTCCAAAGAAAAACCAATGCCGTAGGAGCGGCTTCAGCCGCGACCTTCACTGGGGTTGGGGGCTAAAGCCCCTCCTACAGAAAATCCATTCTGCAGGAGCGGCTTTCGCCGCGACATCGCCTTCTCGAAGACAGGGATTCGGGGCGAAAGCCCCTCCTACCGAGAAAACCTATAACCGTAGGAGCGGCTTCCGCCGCAACCTTTCGGGATCAGAGACGGAGGTTCGGGGCCGAAGCCCCTTCTACGGGAGGAGGATGCCTTGAGATGAAAAGGGGCTGTAGATGGCTTGGCTGCCTGCGCTGGCGTAGAGGACCCGAGTTCATCCCATAGACCCGCAGGTCCCCCTGGCCGGACAGCCTGGCCGTCGCCGTGAAAGCCGGAACTCATCAATCCCCGCTTGAGCGATTCGATGTTTCAGTAAAATGAACAGAGAGGAGGGCGCATGCCGGTTCGCTCGCTGCGACAAAGCCTGAACGATCTCGACGGGGCTCATCTCCGAGTGATCGCGCGCTTTTGGGGGGTGGATCCGGGCCTGTCCTCCCGGGAGGCGCTGATCGCCTGCTTGCTGCCCGTGATGATGGATCCGGAGCGTCAGGCGGCGCACTGGGCCGGCTTGGGGGAGGAGGAACAGGCGGCGCTGCAGGCCTTGCTTACTGCAGGCGGGATGATGCCCGCCGCCTCCTTCCAGCGGCGCTTCGGGGAGATCCGGCGGGTCGGGGCTGCCCGCATGGAGAGCGAGCAGCTCTGGGAACGGCCCACCGGCCCAGCGGAGGCCCTCTGGTTCCGCGGATGGATCTTTTTCGGGTTCGCGGAGTTGCCCGCTGGCTTCGAGGAGGTGGTGTTCCTCCCCGATGAGCTGCGGCTCGGCCTGCCCGCCCCGGAGGAAGCTCCCTCGCTCGGGCCTTCAGAGCGGATCCCCACCGCGTCGGCCCCGACGCGCATCCGGCGGACCGGCACGACGCCGGCGGATGACTTCTGCACGCTGCTGATCTTTCTCCACGAAGAAGCCCTCGCGGCGTCCACGACTGCGGAGGAGGCCTGGTCCCGCTTCCCGGCGGTGCGCCGGCAGCTCCGCTGGTCCCATCGGGAGCGCTGGTCCCTGCTCTGGCGCCTGGCCCGGGTCCTGCGGATGATCCAGGTGCGCCGGGAGGCCCTGCGCCTGGACCCCGAGGTGACCACCCGCTGGCTGCAGGCCCCGCTGATGGAGCAGCTGCGCAGCCTGCTGGAGGCATGGCGGGACGACACGACATGGAACGACCTCTTCCATGTGCCCTCTCTGCGGCCGGAGCCCACCGGATCCTGGCAGAACGATCCCCGGCTGGCCCGCCAGACCCTCCTGGAGCAGCTCCGCCGGCTGGATCCGGGAAGCTGGTATGCGGTTCCGGATCTGGTCGACGAGATCCGGAACCGGAACCCCACATTCCAGCGCACCGAGGCGGAGTTCGCAACCTGGTATATCCGGGATGCGGCGACCGGGGAGTATCTGCGGGGTTTCGAGCGCTGGGATCAGGTGGAGGGGGCGCTCCTTCGCTATCTGCTCCTCGGCCCTCTGCACTGGCTGGGCGTCCTGGAGGTGGGAGAACCGGATCGGATCCGCCTCTCTCCCTTCGGGGCCGCCTACTTGGGTCGGGGCGATCCTCCTCCAGAGGGGGACACCCGCTTCGCCCTGCTGGCGGATGGGACCATTCAGGTGGGGGCAGGCCGGCGGTATGAGCGCTTCCAAGTGGCCCGCATCGCCGACTGGATCTCCTCGGGGGAGGTGTACCGTTACCGGATCACTGCCCCTTCTCTGGCTCGCGCCCGGTCTCAGCACATCAGCCCGGAGCGCATCCTGGATTTCTTCCGACGTTACGATCTGACGCCCTCCGATGCCCTCCGTCAGGCCTTGGCCCGCTGGGCGGCGCGGGGGACGGAAGCGCGCGTGGAGTGGGCCCTGGTGCTTCGGGTCAGCGATCCGGAGCTGCTCCGCCAGCTCCTGGCCACCGAGGCCCGCCGCTACGTGCAGGACGTGCTCTCCCCGACGGCAGTCATCCTGCAGCGGGCCGGCTGGCCTGCCGTGCGAACAGCTCTGCTCCAGCTGGGGGTCGTGCCGGAGGAGCGCCTCGAAACCTCCTCAGAACCGGAGGCCGAGTGAGGGGGCCCCGCGGCGCTTTCGCGCCTGGGGTATAATTCCGACCGTCTCAATCCCGGATGTTGGGAGTGTTCCGATTCCGATGATGGTCCGCGGGAGAGGGTGGATCCTTAGGGGCGCCGGACTTGTGTTTCTCCTGCTCACTAGTTGCGGCCGGGTGGTCTCGGAGCGGCCGACGCCGACCCAGGTGTTCCCGAGCGTACAGACCGGGACCCCTATGGCCACGCCAGTGGTGGTGCGGGTGCCCACCGCCACGCCGATCCCGACGCCCACCCTCAGCCCGACGCCGATCATCTATGTGGTGCAGCCCGGGGATACCCTGTATGGGATTGCTCTCAAGTATGGGGTGTCTGTGTCGGCCCTTCAGGAGACCAACGGGATCACGGATCCGAAGTTGCTGCAGGTGGGGCAGCGGCTGGTGATCCCGGCGCCACGTGGCAACGGCAGAGGAACGGAGAGCCCTCGTCTGCCCACCCCTACGCCGATGCCGCTGCTGGTGCAGGGGTTCCGCTGCACAACCAACGCCCTGGGCAGCTTGAGCTGCGTGGGGGAGGTGATCAACCCCCAGCCCCTTCCGATGCAGAACGTTCAGGTGCAAATTGTGCTCCGGGACGGAGAAGGTCGGGAGCTGGGGGTCGGGATCGCTGGGACGGCCCTGGAGATCTTGGCCTCGGGCGGGCGTTCTCCTTTCGCCTTGGTCTTCGCCACCATCCCGGCCGGCTACGCCCAGGCAGAGGCCCAGGTGGTCCGTGCTGAGCCAACCCAGGAGCCCGGCCGGCGCTACGGGCCTGTAGGGGTAGCCCGCGCTCAAGGTGGCGAAGAGGGGGTCGATTTCGTGGTCCGCGGCCAGGCGCGCAACGCCGATGCCGCTCCGTTGCGCCGGATCAACGTGGTCGTGGCCTTCTATGATGGCCAGGATCGCCTGCTCGGCTTCCGCCAGGTAGTCTTCTCCCAAGAGCCCACCCTGCCTGGGGCGACGCGGGATTTCGAGGCCCGATTCCCTGTCACGGACGTTCGTTCCTTCCGGGTGTTTGCGGAGGGGCAGCGGTGAGCAAGCGGGGGCTGGGGATCCTGATATTGCTAGGGGCTCTGGCGCTGGCAGGGTCACAGGCCCTAATCCAGGCCATGCGGATGGGACGTTCCCCCGAATGGGGGCCGTTGCAGCAGGCCGCGCTGGCGGTGGCGGTGATCCTGGCAGTCCTTGCCATCCCCCTGCTGGCACGGGATGGCCGGCCGGCCTGACCCTCCCGGCGCTGTTCATCCTCGGACGAGCTCAGAGACGATGACCGGTCTGCCGTCGCGTCTGCTCCAAACCGTTGCCCACGGGCTGTGGGCTGCGGTCCTGCTCGCTTACCTGGCCTATGCGTTGATCTTCGGGATCTATGCCGCGGCCCTTTTCCATTTCCCCTTCGATTACGATCAGGGAGAGGGCTTCGAGCTTTTAGATGCCATCTACTTCGCCCGGGGGCAGTGGCCCTACCGCGACATCGAAGCTTACCCTTTCTACGCCTCCAACTACCCGCCGCTCTTCCACGTGCTGGCCGTCCCGCTGGTGTGGATCTTCGGGCCGCGGCTGATCGCCGGGCGGCTGCTCTCGACAGCGGCGACCCTGGCCCTGGCCCTGGCGGTGGGCCTAGCGGTCCGGCAGTGGACCGGCCGCTGGGCCCTCGCGGGATGGGCGGGGGGGATGGTGCTGGCCTCGAATTACGTCTATCACATCGGCCCGCTCTCCCGCAGCCATGTGACAATGGTGCTGTTCGAGACCCTGGCGGTGCTGGCCCTGGCCCGGTCTACTGGCTTCCCGGACCGCCGGGCGTTGATCTGGGGCTCCTTAGCGCTCATGGCAGCAGGGTGGACCAAACAGCACGCGCTGATCACCGTGCTGGCGGTCCTGGCCTATCTCTTCCTGCGGGATCCACGCCGGGCGATGGGGTGGGCCCTCGGATTCGGGGCGGCCAATCTGGTCCCGTTCTTCCTGGTCAATTGGGCGACACAGGGTTACTGGTGGCTGCACATCATCGAGGCCAACATCAACGAGTATGACTACCGCCAGGCCTTCTTCCTCTACGGTCAGTGGTTCCGGCTCCACGCGGTGGTCTTGATCCTGGCCCTACTGCTGGTTCTCTATGAGCTCTACTTCGACCGGCTCTCGCTGTTCAGCGTGTGGGCGGTCTTCGCGGCGGCTGGCGGGGCCCTGGCGGGCAAATGGGGAGCTGGGGAGTCGTATTTCATCACCGCGGTGGTGGCGGGCATCCTGGCCGCGGCTCGCTTCCTGAGCCGTCTGGAGGGATGGGCCGTGAGGTGGCCGGCGGGGCGGGCCACCACGGCCCTGGTCGTCCCCCTCGCGCTGCTTCTCCAGGCGGCCCTGGTGTTCCACATGCCGACCGATCACCCGTTGACCCGGCCAGTCGCCCGGCTGCTGGGCCTGGAGGGGGTTCGGTATGTGGATCGCGTAGGCTACACTCAGCTGGGGCACCTGCCCACGGCGGAGGATCTCCGGAACGGCTGGAAGGTGGTGGCGTATGTGCGAAGCGCGCCGGGTCCCGCGCTCACCGAGGAAGCCTCCTGGGCGCTGTGGGCGGACAAGGAGCCGGTCACCCATCCCACCCAGCTGCTGAACCTCTACAAAAGCGGGAAACTCAACCCTGAGCCGCTGATCCAGATGATCCGGGAGCAGCAGTTCGGGGTGGTGGTCTTGCGAGCTCAGTTCTATCCCCAACCGGTGCTAGACGCCATCGGCCAGGCCTATCGGCCCATCGACGACGTGCCGGTGAATGGCTTCCTTTACCGGATCTTGGTCCCCCGGGAGCGGGGCGCATCTCCCTAAGCCCCCTCCGGAGAGACCTGCCAGGCTTGGAGCTGCGCTTGGATCCGGCGCATCAACTCAGGCAGGGCCCGTCGGACGGCCGGGGTGATCTCCCTGCCCAGGGTGTAGGGATCCGTCACCTCTACGGCGTAGATGTGGATTTCCTCGGGGAAGGGGATCTGAAGGGCCTGGGCGACGGCCAGCAGCTCGGGGAGGCCCGTGAAGTGGGGAGAGGGAGCCCGGACCGGCAGAGGCTCCCTCACCCTCCATTCCAGGATCGTCCCCGGGGGGACCTGTCCGGTCTGGATCGCGTCGATCACGATCGCCCGCTCGTAGCCGGCCATGAGGTCCAGCAGGGCCAGGCCGGAGCCGGCGCTCTCTACGATTTCGATCCCTTCCTGTCCCTGCAGAAGGGCACGCAGGGCCCGGGCGGCAAGCAACCCAATCCGGTCATCGCTCAGGAGATCATTCCCCAGGCCCAGGATCAGGATAGCCATGCCGCCTCCCCCGGTCGGGCACCCTCATCTCAATCCCGGCGGAGCTCGCGGACGAGCTCTGCGCGCGGGTTATAGATCCGGATGAGGAGGGGCATCTGGCCGGGGAGGGCGTGGGTGCCGCAGGCATTACACGGGTCGTAGGCCCGGAAAGCCATCTCCACCAGGTTCAGGATCCCATCGTCGACCACCCCTCCCCGGATGACGGAGCGAGCCGCCTTGTCGACAGACATCGCGATGCGAGCGGCGTTGTTCTGGGTGGCGACGATGAGGTTGGCTCGGGTGACAAGCCCTCGCTCGTCGGTCTCGTAATGGTGGATCAGCGTGCCGCGAGGGGCTTCCACCACCCCAATCCCCGCGCGGGGGATGGCAGTGGGCAGGTTCCGGACGTGCGGGTCCAGGATCTCGGGATCGCGCGCCAGCTCCTGCATCCGCTCGGCGGCGTATAGCATTTCGATCAAGCGAGCCCAGTGATTGGCCAGGGTGTGATGGACCGGCTTTCCGCCCAAGGTAGCGTAGAACTGCTCGTATGCCTCCTGGGCCCGCGGGGTGGCCATGCCCTCCGCAGCGTTGAGCCGCGCCAGCGGGGCCACGCTGTAAACTCCGCTCTCCGGCCCGTCGGTGAAGCCCTTCCATCCGACGTCGCGGAGGTAGCAGAACTTAATGTAGCTCCACGGCTCCACATGCTCGGCGATATGCCGGAGGTAGTCGCGGGCCGGGAACCTCAGGAACTCCCGCCCGTTGGGGTCCACCACCCGGAGCCATCCGTCATAGAAGTTCACCCGGTTCCGCTCATCCACCAGGCCCATGTAGTAGGTGCGGTGGGTGTAGGTCTCCGAACGGATCCATTCCATATACTGCGGGTTCTCCAGGACGATGCCCTTAAACAGCTTCAGGCTGAAGAGGGCGAACTCAACGGCCCGGTCGGCCCCGGCCAGGAAGGCCTCGCGGTCCGCCGGGGCGAGGGCTTTGGCGATGCCGCCGGGGAGCCCGAAGACCGGATGGATGACCTTGCCGCCCACCCGCGCGATCAGATCGCGCAGCTGTTTGCGCACCCCGATCACCTCCCGCCCGATCTCCAGACCGACACGGGCCAGGACCCCTAAGATGTTCCGTTCGGCCCGGGGGGCCGTCGGGCCGACGACGAAATCGGGCCCACCCAGGAAGTAGAAGTGCAGGGCGTGGTCTTCGAACATGAAGGCGCAGTAGATCAGCTCACGGATCTTCTTCGCTGCCAGCGGGGGCTCCACCTGATACATGTCGTCTAGGGCTTTGGTGGCCGCCATATGATGGGCGGTAGGGCAAACCCCGCAGATCCGGGAGGTGATCTGAGGCATCTCCTCCGCAGGACGGCCGACCACGAACTTCTCAAAGCCCCGCAGCTCCGGGACCTGGAGGTAAGCTCGCTCCACGTCCCCCTTTTCGTTCAGGAAAATATGGATCTTGCCGTGTCCTTCCAGGCGGGTGATCGGCTCGATCACGATCTCACGACGGCTCATCGGGTCCTCCCTTCCTGGATGTGCCGGCCGTTCCCGGCTCGCCGGTGGATCAGCGAGGCCGGGAGGCTGTAGCGATAAAACAGGCCGACCGGGTCAGGGATGCTTTCCAGGATGCGCTCGATCTCCGCTTCCTTCGTGGCATCTAACAACGAGGCCACGGCGGACAGGGCTTTCGCGCCGCCATCCAGGACGCGGCTGGTGGGCCCCAAGCAACCGGTGCATGGCATGTTGCCCTGGATGCAGGCGGCCCCGCAGCCACTACGGGTTGCCGAGCCCAGGCAGATGACTCCCTGGGCCAGCAGGCAGGTTTGCGGGTCGATGAGGACCTCATGAGGGCGCTTCAGGCTTTTGAGGGCCAGCCGCTCCGGCTTGGTGTGCTTGCGAGGGCACTCCGCACACAGGGCCACGTCCGGGGCCAGCACGGAGCCCTTGGGCGGCAGCCGCCCCTCCAGAAGCGCCTGGAGGGCGCCGCGGATCAATCCCACCGGCGGGGGACAGCCTGGCAGGTAGTAATCGACCTCCACGATCTGGTCCAGGGTGTAAACGGTTTCATCGAAGGCGGGCAGGGTGAGCAGACCCTCGTCCACCTCGATGCGCTCCTGGGGGCGCACCCGCTGGGGGTTGTGGACAGCGGGCGCTTCTTCGTAGACGTAGCGGAGGATCTCCTCCCGGTCGAAGAGGTTGGCCAGCCCGGGGATGCCGCCTGTGTGGGAGCAGCTGCCGAAGGCGATCACGAAGCGGGCCTTGGCGCGCAGGAGATGTGCCATCTCGGCCTGCTCCGATGTCCGAATGGCGCCGTTGATGAAGGCGGCGGCCAGCTCCCCATCCGCCAGCCGTTCCACGTCCTCTCGCTTGAAGTCCATGGCCACCGGCCAGAAGGTGATCTCCACCGCCTCCACGACCTGGAGGATCTCCTCGGCCAGGTCGACGATGGCCTCCTCGCAGCCCCCGCAGGAGGCGCACCAATAGAAAGCCACCTTCGGCTTGCTCATGGCAACCCTCCTTCCCAAACGGCGGGTTGGGGCTCGGGCTGGGCGGGCGCCGGGAGATGGGTCCGCCTGGGCTGCGGAGCCAGGCGTAGGGGCCCCAGCTGGCGGATGGTCTCGGTGAACTCGTTCACCACCTTCTGGACGAGGTCTCCCTCAGAGGCGGAGATCCAGACCAGTCGCAGGCGCTCCTCCTCGATGCCCAGGTCCCGCAGCAGGCGTTTCAGCAACAGGTAGCGGCGCAAGGCTTTGTAGTTGCCCTCCTGATAATGGCAATCGCCCGGGTGACATCCGCCGATGAGGACGCCGTCGGCGCCCTGGCGGAAGGCGGCCAGGACGAACTGAGGATCCATCCGCCCGGAGCACATGATGCGGATGATTCGCGCGTTCGGCGCGTAGGCCAAGCGGGCGATCCCTGCCAGATCCGCCGCCGTATAGGTGCACCAGCTGCAGAAGAAAGCGACAATGCGCGGCTCGAAGGATTTACCGTTCCCTGCCGGTCGCTCAGACATAGGCCAGCACTCCTTCGATCTCCTGGAAGATCTGGGCGTCTTCGAACAGATGCTGCTGAGCTGCGCCGGACGGGCACGCGCCGACGCAGGTGCCGCACCCTTTGCAGAGGGCCTCGTTGACGACGGCTACCGCTCGGGCCTCATCGAAGGAGATGGCACGGTAGGGACAGAGGCCGATACAGGTCTTACAGCCGGAGCACAACTCTTCGGCGATGTAAGCAGTATTGGGCTCCAGCTCCACATAGCCCTTATCGATCAGGGCCAGGGCCTCTGCGGCCGCCGCCCCCGCCTGGGCCACGCTGTCCGGGATGTCCTTGGGACCCTGGCAGGCGCCGGCCAGGAAGATGCCGTCGGTGAAGGTGGAGACGGGGGCCAGCTTCGGATGGCGCTCCAGGAAGAAGCCTTCGTTGCCGCACGAGATGTTGAACATCCGCCGCACGGCATCGGCGTCGGGCTGCGGCTCCAGGCCCACGGCGAGGACCACCATGTCTACCGGGATGCGGCGCACCACCCCGATCATGGTGTCCTCCACCCGGAGGATCAGCTTCCCCTCTTCCTCCGGGGTGATGGCCCAGTCGGTGACCTCCGCCACGCGCCCCCGGATGAAGTGCACTCCCTCGTGGAGGAGACGATCATAGAACTCCTCGTAGCCCTTTCCGGGGGTCCGCATGTCGATGTAGAAGTTGTAGACCTCGGCGCCGGTCCGCTCTTTAATGAGATGGGCCAGCTTGAGGGAATACATGCAGCAGACCCGGGAGCAGTAACGGTTGAACCGCTTGCTCCGGGATCCCACACAATGGATGATCCCGACCCGCTGGGGAACACGGCCGTCCCGCAGCCGCACCTCCCCACCCGTCGGGCCCGCGGCGTTGACCAGGCGCTCCACCTCCAGAGCGGTGTAGACGTTGGGGTATTTCCCGTAGCCGTATTCGGGGATGCGGCGCGGATCGAAGGCCTTGAAGCCGGTCGCCAAGATGATGGCCCCTACCTCGATCTCCTCAATCCGCTCCTGCTGTTCAAAATCGATGGCCTTCCGGTCGCACGCCCCCATGCAGGTCTGCCTGCACTTGCCGGTCTTCAGCCGGATGCAGGTCTCCGGGTCGATCAGGACCACCCGCGGGGTGGCCTGGGGGAAGGGGATGTAAATGGGCTTGCGTTTGCCCAGGCCCATGTTGAACTCGTCCGGGAAGCGGGCGTCTTTGTAGACGCAGGCGTCAACGCATTGCATGCAGCCGACGCAGAGCTCCTCGATCACATAGCGGGGTTTCCGCCGCACTCGGACCCGGAAGTTGCCCACGAATCCTTCGACCCCAATGACCTCGGAGTAGGTCCAGAGGGTGATGTTGGGGTGGGAGGCCACGGCGGACATCTTGGGGGTCAGGATGCAGGCGGCGCAGTCGAGGGTGGGGAAGGTCTTGTCGAACATGGCCATATGGCCACCGATGGTTGGTTCGCGCTCCACCAGATAAACGCGCTTCCCGGCATCGGCCAGGGTGAGGGCGGCGTGGATCCCGGCGATGCCGCCGCCGACCACCAGGACCCGATCCTTCACCGGCACCCGCCGGCGCTGCAGAGGCTCATGCAAGATCACCCGCCGGACGGCAGCCGCTACCAGGGCTTTTGCCTTCTCTGTGGCCTGGCGGGGGTCCTTGGTGACCCAGCTAACTTGCTCGCGGATGTTGACCATCTGGAAGAAGAAGGGGTTCTGGCCGGCTTGTTCCAGCGCGCGGCGGAAGGTCGCTTCGTGGAGGAGCGGAGAGCAGGAGGCCACCACCACCCGGTTCAGGTTCAGCTGGCGGATATCCTCCCGGATGAGCTCCTGGCCGGGATCCGCGCACATGAACTTGTACTCGCGGGCCACCACCACGAAGGGCAGCTCGCGCGCAAACGCTGCCACTTCACGGACATCCACCTTCCCGGCAATGTTCAGGCCGCAATGGCATACGTAAACGCCGATGCGAGGCGCTCCATTCGAATAGACCTCAGGCCCGCTCATGGATACCTCCCTTTTCGGCAGCCCCCACGGGCTGGATCAGGGGGATCATCAGGCGCTGCATTCCGAGGGACTTCGGCGGGAGACCCATCGCCAGCCCCATGAGCTGGGTGAAGTAAAGAACTGGCATGGAGCTCAGATCTCGATAGCGCCGCCGGATCTGATCCTGATAGGCCTCCAGGTTGAATTGACAGAGCGGACAGACGGTGATGATGCAGTCCGCTCCCCGGCGCTGAGCCTCTTTGAGGAGCAGGTAGTTCAAGCGCACACCCACCTCCGGTAGGGTCCCGGTCAGGCTCCCCCCGCAGCAGTAGGTGCGGAGCGCCCAGTCCACTGGCTCTGCCCCCAGGGCACGGGCCAGATCGTCCAGGGTGGTGGGACGATGCAGGTTGTCAAAGGGGGCGTAGGGCCGCACGATCTGACAGCCGTAATAACACGCCACCCGCATCCCCCGAAGGGGATGCCGCACGCGGCGGGAAATCTCCTGCAGGCCAATGTCGTGGACCAGCACATCCAGCGGATGACGGACGCGGACCCGGCCGCGGTAGCAGAGCTGTTCTTCCTTCAGCGCCGCGGAGATGCGCTGGCCGAGGGAGGCATCGGTGGCCAGACGCTTCTGCGTTTTCAGGAGGACCAGATAGCACGCGCTGCATGGGGCGATGAGCTCCGCCCCGTTGGCGGGGGAGGGATTCTGCCCTTCCGCCAGAGCCAAGTTGCGGGCCGCCAGCGCGAAGGCCTGGCGCTCATCGATGGACATATACGTGGTGGCCCCACAGCAGTTCCAGTCCTCAAGCTCGATGAGGGGAGCTCCCAGGGCTTCAAACACCGCCCGCAGGGATTCATCGTAAGCCCGGCTGGTCCCTTTCAGCGAACATCCAGGGAAGTAAAGATACGCCATCGTGAGCCCTCCTTATTCTTTAGCAGCCCGAAGCACCCGCTGCAGCCCTAGGCGACCCCGGATGCGCTCCGGGAGGAGCGGGAAACGCCCTCGGAACAGAAGTTTCCATCCCATCGGCACCATCGCCGGGATTTGCAGAGGATACGCCTGCAGGTAGAGCTTCAGGACCGTCCAGCTCTCGGTGAGGCGTCCGTTACGGCGGACGGTCTCATAGAACAGACGGGCCATGAGAGGGATGGCGAAGCGCCAGCGATGGATCCCCTCCCGGACGGCGTAGCGCTTGAGGGCATACATGATGTCGGTGATGGGGATCTCCTTCGGACACTCGACCGTGCACGCGTAACAAGAAGCGCACAACCAGATCGTCGAGCTGCGAAGGACTTCCTGCTTGAACCCTTCGCGGACCATGGCGATGATGCGGCGCGGCGTGTAGTCCATATACGAGCTGAGAGGGCAAGTGCTGCTACAGGTCCCGCATTGGATGCATTCCATAAGGGACGGGGAGCCGCTCGATGCGATGATCTCTCGCGCGAATGAGGGGTCCAGCTCTGCCTCGTAACGAATGTGGCGCTCAAGGGTCGCCATGCGTCAGCTCCTTTCCACTCACAGCGCTGGGGTCCGATCCGTTCCCACACATCCCGCTCCTACCCTCACCAGGAGGAGACTTGAGACCCAATCCTCAATTCCCATTTAAGAGGGCCTGCTGGAAAGCAAGAAGTGAGGAATTTCACATTAGCTGATGAGAAGGATCATAATGAAGTGAGAGGGGTCTGCGGAGCCATGAAAAACACCCCGGGCGAGTTCCCGGGGTGCCTTATGTTGCGGAGATGGCGAGGGTGGGACTCGAACCCACAACCCGCCGATTATGAGCCGGCTGCTCTGCCCCTTGAGCTACCTCGCCAGGTTCATCTTTATTATACTGCGGTCGAGGCCGCAGCGTCAACGCAGCCGTCCTCTCGAGTGCGTCACAGGATCGTCGAAGGCCCGGGCAGACGTAGGCTAACTGCTCACTATCGGCCCTGAGGGGTGAGCAAGGGCATCGACCTTACCCATCCCTCCATATTCCTCACCCATCCAACCCTACCCAATTGGGGCGCACCTGGCCTCTCATGGAGTTGGGTGTGTCCCAGTTTTATCAGGCCTGGCCGCTCCGTCGGACAAATGCGAGTAATTGTCCTAAGATTTCAGGACACGCCTGCCTCTCAGCCCAGCTCGTCCCAGTCGATCTTCGGCAGCCCATAGAGGCCGGCCTTGAGGACCTTCAAGGAGAGCAAGGCGCACTTGATGCGCGCCGGCCCTATGGGGATCCCCAGCATCTCCAAAATGTCGTTGCGGGTCAGCTGACGGGCCTCCTCGACGGTGGCCCCCTTGATCCGTTCGGTGAGCATGGACGCTGAGGCCTGGCTGATGGCGCACCCTTTCCCTGAAAAGCGCACATCCACAATGCGCCCGTCCTGAAGCTTTAGGTCAATCCGGATCCGATCCCCGCAAAGCGGGTTGTCGTCTTCATAAGAGATGTCCGCATCTGGCAGCACGCCGTAATTGCGCGGATTCTCATAATGATCTAGGATGATCTCTCGGTAGAGGTCTTCCATCGCTTTCCTACCTCACAAAAGGAATTCCCACCGCAGCTTCGCACCCATTATCATACCAAGGTCCCGGCCGCCCTTCACATTTGGGGCCATGGATCCTGGAGAAGGGGGAGGCGCAGCGTCTCGCTCCGTCCGTCCAGCGTAGCGATCCGATCTAAGACAGCGGCCACGCCTTCCTCCGGAGAGGAATCTTCTTGCTTCGTGAGGAGCACGTGCACCGCCAGGCCGAAGGGATTCAGGGCGTCCCGGGCCGCGTGGGCCAGCGCGAGCAGCCCGGCTTTGCCCGCCCCATAGGCGGCGTGGGGGATCTTCCCCTCCAGGATCGGAGCCGGGATCATAAAGACGAAAGTCCCGCGTCGCTGCGAGATCATTGCCGGGGCAGCGGCCTGTAGCAGGTTGAAGGCCCCTTTGAGGATCACGGCCACCGTGCGGTCCCATTCGTATTCTCCCATCTCCAGCAGCCCGCGGTGCGGGTGGACCTCCGCGTGATGGACGATCAGGTCCAGCCGGCCCCAGCGGGCCAGGATCTCCTGAACCATCGCCCCTACGGCAACTCGGTTGGCCACGTCGGCATGGAAGGGCTCGGCGGAGCCCCCCGCCGCGCGGATCCGTTCGGCGGTCCGCTCTGCGGCGGCCGGGTGGATGTCGTTGGCCACGACGTGGAAGCCGCGGGCGGCCAGCTCCCAGGCAAGGCGCTCTCCCCATCCGCGCCCGGCCCCGGTGATCAGGGCAACTCTCATCCCTTCCTCCCCGGATGCGTTCATGCGTGGAATCGGAAGTGCAGAACGTCCCCGTCTTGGACCTCGTAGTCGCGTCCCTCGATGCGCCAGAGGCCCCGCTCCCGGGCGGCCTGGGGAGAGCCGGCCTCGACCAGGAGGTGCCAGGGGATGACCTCGGCCCGGATGAAGCCGCGTTCCATGTCGGAGTGTACCTGCCCGGCTGCTTGCTGCGCGCGGGTGCCCCGCCGGATGGCCCAGGCCCGCACCTCGTGGCCGCCCGTGATGGTGAAGAAGGTGATGAGGCCCAGATGGACGTAGGCCGCCCGGATCAGGCGGTCCAGGACTGAATCGGAGAGGCCCAGGCTCTCGCGGTAGGCACGGGCCTCCTCCTCCGACCACTCGTTCAGGGCGGCCTCCAGCTCCGCGCAGACGACGAGGAAGGGGCTTCCCTCCTCCATGGCCCGACGGGCCAGCTCCGCCGTCCACCGGCCGTCCTGCGGCAGGTCTTCCTCGGATACGTTCAGGACGAGCAGGCGGGGCTTGTCGGTGAGCAGGAAAAGCTCCCACAGCAGCCCGGCCCAGGCCTCCCGGCCGCGCCAGATGCGGGCGGGGCGGCCAGCCTGCAGATGGGCGGCGAGATCCTCTAGCGCGTTCAGGATCTGTGCGAAGGCCTCAGGGTCTGCTTTGGCCGCTTTGCGGGTCTTCTCCAGGCGCCGCTGCACCGTCTCCAGGTCCGCCAGCGCCAGCTCCAGATCCAGCACCTCCAGCTCGGCCACAGGATCCACTTCCCCCAGGCCGGCCGGCACGTTCGGCGCCGCGAACCCGCGCAGCACCATCAGCAGGGCGTCCACCTCCCGGATGTGCGCCAGGAACTGATTTCCCAGGCCCTCCCCCCGGTGCGCGTTCCGGACCAGCCCGGCGATGTCCACGACGGTCAGGGTGGCCGGGACCACCCGCTCCGGCCGGATGATGCGGGCCAAGGCCTCCAGCCGGGGATCAGGGACGGGGACGACGCCGCGGTGTGGCTCGATGGTGGTGAAGGGATAGGGCGCTGTGGGAACCGCATGGCGGGTGAGGGCGTTGAAGAGCGTGGACTTGCCCGCGTTGGGCATCCCCACCAGACCGATCTCCATCATCGCCTCAGCTTTTCGAAATGTCCCCGAGGAAGATTCTACCGGAAACCGGGCGTTCGGGCCTCTAGGAAGGCCGGGCGTGAGTTCAACAGCTCAGGGACGGATCTCGATCAGAAGGGGAAGGATCACACCATCCGCCCCGGAGTCGTCCACAGGAATTCGACCGCCAGGGGGTGCCCGGCGATACAGCCCCACCTTGAGCGCATAGCGCCCAGGGGAGACGGCGGCTGGGACCCGGAGGCGATAGAAGTCGCTGTAGAGCTGTCCCATCCTCCAGCGAGGGAGGGGCAGGGAGGCGGGATGCTCGTGGTCCTCCTGGAACACCTGATGGGCCTCAGGGTGATCGGCAGGGAGGACGTGGACGTAGACGCTGAGGGATTCCGTGATCCGCTGAACGGCGCGGAACCATAGGGTCAGGCCAACGTCCTCGCCCCGGCGGACTTGCGGGGACTCAATGGAAAAGGCGATCAGCTCCACCTGGCCGCCGAACTGCTGATTCAGGCAGAGGCGGCTGGAGCCATCGCAGAACGGCTGGCGATGGATCCATGCCCAGCCCGCCAGGGCGACTCCGTTCAGGGCGATGCTGGCGAGCAGGAGCAGGATGGGGATCGCAGATGCCCATCGCGCATAGCGCCTGAGGACAGGCGCCGGAGGAGCCGGCCGCCGGAGGCCCCACAGCCCGAAGGCAAACAGGGCGGCGATCCCGAGCCGGAAGCCCCAGGCGACGGAGGCGGGTATCCCCTGTTCTTCCAAACGGTGGAGGGCCGGTGCCCAATGGAGCCCATCCCATAGATAGCGCCACTGGCCTAGGATGGGGGAGAGCTCCGGACGGAACCAGATGGCGGGGACATCCCGGAGACCTCGTTCAACGAAGAGTTCGGCGTGGAACTTCTGGTAATCGATGAGCACGCCAGGGAGTTGGGCGAGGAACCCGAGGAGCCCCAGGGCGAGGGCGGCGCGGCGCCCGGCGGGCTGGGCCATGGCTTCTCCGGCGAGCAGGAGCAGGAAGGGGAGCGTGGGGACCAGGAAGCGAGGGCCCCAGGCCCATCCGCCGTGCCAGGCCCACCAGCGGCCATACATCAGGAGGTATCCGGCCAACAGCGTCCCCGCGGCCAGGACGAGGGCGCGATCCCGGCGCCAGAGGAGCCGCGCGCCGGGGAGGGCAAGGAGGACGGCCGGCGCATAGAAGAAGAGGCCCCGACCCGGGCTGAACAGCAACCCGGCCATCCCTTCGAGCAGCGAAGCGGTGAAGCCCTCTCCCTCATAGCCGTGGCGGAGGGGATGTCCGAATCGGTAGACGTTATACCAGAGCCACAGGGAGATGGGGAGCGCGGTGCCGAGCATCCCGTAAGCGGCGAAGGCGAGGCGCTCGCGCCGGTTTCGGGCCAGGACCAGAAGGGCAAGGGCGGCGGCAGGCAGGGCGGCCGCGGCGCCCTCCCGGGTGAGGACGGCCCAGCCGATCGCCAGGCCGCCCAGGGCGATCTGAGCGGGCTGGCGGGTGAAGAACAGCCAAAAGCCCATCAGCAGGCAGAAGGTGAGCAGCGCCTCGCTGAAGAAGAGCCGGGCGTAGACAGGGGCGGGGGTGGCCAGGGTGAAGATCGCGAGCGCGAGGAGGGCCGTGCGGCCGTCCCAGAGCGAGCGAGCCCAAGCGTAGAGCAGCGCCCCGGCCCCGGCCATCGCCACGGCCGATAGGGCATGCACGAACAGGCGGGTGGTGGGAGAATCCGGGCCGCCGAGGATCCGCCCGATGAGGTAGAAGGGGAGGGCAGCGAGAGGCTGGCCCAGGGAATAGCGAACGAACCATAAACCATCCCGTCCAGGTTGAAGGAAGCCATGTTCCACAATAGCGGGAAGGTGAGGATCTGGGGATGTCTGGATCGTGGGGTGGCCCCGCTCGGCTAGGGCGACGGTGACCCAGTAGGCCAGCTCCCCATCTATGGTCCCCGGGATCCTACCGGGGGTGAGGGCCAGGAAGAGCGTGGCCAGAAGGAGAGCGATAGCCCATGGAGATGGGGCAAGGGCCTGGCTAGCCTGGGAAGTTCCGTTGAGGCAATCAAGGGCGGGTGATCTCATCGCTGGGGGGCTCCGAAGAAGATTCCAGCGCCCGGGTGGCCTTGAGGGCAGCTAGGGCGACTTCCAGCATGCCATCGTCGGGCTCCCGCGTGGTCAACCGCTGAAGCCATAAATTCGGCGCGAAGAGCCAGGATACCAGCCGCCGATGATGGTAACGGGCGCTCAGCCACAGCAGCTCATACGAAAGACCCGCCAGGACCGGCAGCAGGGCCAGGCGGAGCAGCAGGCGCTCGATGAGCGTAGAAGCCGGCAAAAAGGTGAAGAGAACCGCGGCGACCACGATTACCGTCAGGAGGAACGCAGTCCCACAGCGCGGGTGGGCGGTAGGGAAGGGGCGGGCGCCGGCCACCGTGAGGGGTGACCCGGCCTCCAGGGCATGCACCACTTTGTGTTCCGCGCCGTGATAGGCGAAGACGCGGCGGATCTCGGGGTAGCGCCCGACGGCGGCCACGTAGCTGATCACCAGCCCGAGGCGAAGGGCCGCCTCCACCGCCGTCCGGATCCAGGCGGAGGCTCCCGTGGCCTGTTCGATCCCTTCCGCCAGGAAGGCCGGCAGCAGCAGGAAGATCCCCAGGGCGATGACTAAGGAGAACGCCAGCGTGAGCAGGGCAGCCGGGCTTCGGAGCGTCTCCCGGCTTTCGGTCTCCCCAGCGGCTACCGCAGCGGAGAACCAGAGGGCCTCCATCCCCCAGCGCAGGGTCTCCCAGAGGATGAAGACGCCTCGAAGGAGGGGCCAGCGGCGCCAGCCCCGCCGGGGCGGCAGACGGGTCGTCCGGCAGACGATCTGCCCATCGGGAGCGCGGACGGCCACGGCCAGCCCCGCCGGCCCTCGGATCATCACCCCCTCCAGGACGGCCTGGCCTCCGTAGAGAACATGGGTGCGCGGTGGAGCGGAAGCGATCTCTGACATCCCTGCGCCTCACCTCACGATATGCAACCGGGAGCCCGCCGCTGTCTTGCGGACCTCGATGCGAACCGGGAAGGCGTCTTGGAACTCCTCCAGGTGGGAGATCACCAGGATGGTGGAGAACTCGTCCTTGATGGTGTTCAGGGCCTCAATCAGTCGCTCCCGGCCGGCCTGGTCCTGGGAGCCGAACCCCTCATCCACCACCAGCAGCCGTAGAGGGGTCCCAGCGCGCTGGGCCAGAACGCGGGAGAGGGCCAGGCGGATGGCAAAGTCCACTCGGAATTTCTCCCCGCCGGAGAAGTTCTCGTAAGGTCGCTCCTCCCCCTCGTCGGAGATCAGGATGTCGAGGGTTTCTCGAACCTTGCCTTCTTTGGTCTCCCGCTGGGAGCGGAAACGCACAGTGAGTCGCCCGTCCGTGAGGCGATGGAGGATCCAGTTGGCTTCCCTCTCGATCTCCGGGAGAATGGCTTCGATGATCATCGCCGGGACCCCGTTCCGGCTGAAGGCAAGCTGCAGATCCCGATAGAGCCCCTTCTCCTCCTCTAAGCGAAGGATCTCCTCCTGCAGGCTCTGCCGTTCCTGTTCCCGCTGATCGAGGATCTTCAGTCGCTGTTCGGCGGCGATCAGGCGCTCCCGGGCCTCCCGCTCCACCCGACGGGCTTCCTCCAGCCGTCGCTGGGCTTCGGGCAGGGCCTTCAGGCGCTCCGCCAGCGCCTGCCCGGTCTGCTCTAGCTCCTGGATGGATCGGATGGTGCGCTCCCGGCGTTCGAGGCCGTCGTGATAAAGACTCTTCAGCGAGCGGATGGATTCCTCCTCCTGGGGAACGCGCTGCTCGGCTTCCTGGAGGAGGCGCCAGTCCTGAGCCTCCTCCTCCAGCGTCTGCATCCGCTGGATCAGGGCGCGGTGGGCCTCGCTGTCGTAACCCAGGGCGCGGAGCGCTTCGTCGATGCGGCGCAGCTCGGCCTGTTCCTCGGGGGAGAGCTCGTCCTCCTGCAACCGCCGTTCCGCTTCCCGGAGCTCCGCTTCCAGGGCCGCAAGCCGTTCCCTGTCCCGCAGAGCATCGGCTCGCTCCCGCTCGATCTGCTCCAGGCGCGACTGGAATCGGGCGAGGGCGCTTTGGGCCTGCCGGCGCTCCTCCAGGCGGGCAGCGGTCTCGGCCTGTTCCCGCTCCAGCGCCTGGAGGCGGTTCTGATTCTCCCGGTAGCGGTCGGCCCGGCGGCGTCCTTCTTCCTCCCACTCCCGGCGCAGGCGCTCCCGCTCCGCATCGGGGAGAGGGCGGCGGCATGTAGGACATTCCGCCCCGATCTTTGCGATGGCCTGGATGCGTGCTTCGAAGTCTTTCATCTCTAAAAAGAGGCGTCGGTTCTCGCTCTGACGTTCGACCCGTTCGGTCTGCAGCGTCTGAAGTCGTTCCTCGCAGGCGCGGATCTCCTGTTCCAGCGTCGGCTGCTGGCTGAGGCGTTCCAGGAGCTCGGCGGCCTCGCGCTCCAGCTCCGGCAGCCGGCTCGTTCGATCCCGGGCGGCTTCGATCTCCCGCTGCAGCTGCCGGCGTTTCTCCTCCAGCTGCGCCCGGGCGACGGCGATCTGCTTCTCCAGCTCGGCGCGGCGCTCCCGGAGGGCGCTCGCAGCCCGGGAGGCCTCGTCCATGCGGGCGAGCTCCTCTCGAGCGCGCTGTAGCGCTGCCCACGCGGCTTCGAGATCTGCCCGCCGCTCGAGCAGCGCCTGCCACCGGCGCAGGGATTCCTCCTGCTGGCGGATCTGTTCCTCCAGGCGAGCCAGGCCGTTTTCGACCTCCAGGCGTTGGGCCTGCAGCTCGCGGAGCCGCCCCTGGACCTCCCGCGCTCGTTCCTCATCCCGGCGCAGCTCCTCCCAGGCCTTCTCCGCTTTCTCCCGCTCCTCCTCCCGGGCCAAGTGTTCGTCCGAGGCCTTCCGGAGCTCGGCTTCCCGCTGAGGACGCTGGGCCAGCTCCTTCTCGCATTCCTGAATCCGCCAGCGCTGGTTCTCCAACTCTTGATCAATGCGGCGGATCTTCTCCTTCGCCCGCTCTTCCAAATCTGCCCATCGTCCGAGCTGGAGGATCTCCGCCAGGACGTCCTTGCGCTCCGCAGGGGTTTTGATGGTGAACTCATCGGCGCGCCCCTGACGGATGAAGGCCGAGTTCACGAAGGTTTCAAAGTCGATCCCAAGGGTCTGGGAGATGAGCCGCTCGGTCTCCCGGAGGCCGTAGCCGGTGAGGGAGCGACGGTGAGGGGCCAGCATCTGGAAGTCCAGGGCGCTGCCTTTCCCCCGGCGGCGGGTGCGGGTCACCTGATAGAGACGCTCCCCTAGCCGGAAGGTGAGGCTCACCCGGGCCTCTTTTTCTCCCCGGTGTACCAGCAGATCCTGATCCCGGTCCAAGCGGGAGGTTTTCCCCCACAGGGCCCACGTGATGGCATCCAGGAGGCTGCTCTTGCCTGCCCCGTTGGGCCCCACCAGCGCAGCCATATGCAGGCCGGTGAAATCCAGCGCCTCCTGTCGATAGCTCAGGAAGTTTTTCAGCTCCAGACGGACCAGCTCCATCCTTGCCTCCCTGTAGGCGAGGGAAGATTGCAAGTCTCAATGCCGATGCTTGATTGTGGATCGGAAGAAGGGGTCGGGGCTGAAGCCCTTCCTCCCGAAAGGCGATCCCCGTAGGAGCGGCTTCAGCTGCGACTTCCACCGTCCGCCACGAGTTGGGTCACGAACATGCGAATTTGCATGTCTGCCTTCATCTGGAGGGCCCGCTGGACCGTCGCCTTTTCGCGCTGATTGAAAGCATCCTTGATCCTCGTAGGGCGCTCCGCGCTGGGCGTCGGCGAAGGCCGACACAGATAGTTTTTCGGTCTACGCAGGCCGGCTACTGGCCGATCATTGGTCGAGAGCCTCCTGAGGTCAAGTTCGTTTTACGTGCAAAGCTCACGGCTCTTCCTCGCGCATCAGTTGCTCCGCCAGACGGAGCAGCTGCTCCCGTCGCATGGGATCCGCCGGGGGATCCTGCGATTCGAAGTAGCGGGCCAGCAGATCCAGCGGGGTCAGGGATTCCATCTCCCCCAGGCTGATACGGGAGCGGACGCTTTCCTCCTGCTTGATTTGGAGGCTCGAAACGTAGAACGCGCCGGCTTTCTCCAGCGCCTCCCGCAGCCGGGCCTCCCTCAGACGCTCCGCCTGCTCCGGCCGGATGTGTATCCGGGCCCGCACCACCGCCTCCCGGATTTGCGTTTGCACAGTCCGATCGCGGATTTTGGCGATGGCAGCCATCTCCGGGTCGGCGTCCCGGCGGAGGTCCAGTTCGAGGGTGAAGAAACGCCGGGCGGGGAGCTCGACGAAGCGCCACCGGGCATCCCCCCGGCGAACCTCCACCCAGCAAAAGCCCTTCGGCTCACCTTCCTCGCTGAAGTCCACCCGCTCCACGCTCCCGCTGTAGACGATCGGTGGAGCCCCATCGCCCACGGCCTGATGCTTATGGATGTGGCCCAGGGCCACGTAATCGATGGCCGGATGGCGGAACATGGAGGGAGGCAGGACCACGTCGTAGCCGATCATCACCTGGCGCTCGGAGCCGTAGATCGCTTCTGTGGGGGGAACGGAGAAATGCCCGGCCACGATGGTCGGCAGAGCGGGATCGATCTTCGTCTTCAGGAGATGTTGGAGCACCGCGTGAAGCGTCTCCCGGAGTTGATGATCCAGCTCCTCCGGGGGGAGGTTTCTCCAGGCCTCGTCTTTCAGGAGGCGGCTGCGCACCGGGAAGGGCATGGCGATCACCTGGAGAGGGCCGCGGCGCGTGTCAATGCGATGCACGTCCTCCCGGCGCCCCACGATGAGGCCCTCGCCACCCCGGAGCAGCGACCGGAACTCCCCGAAGACGTCCAGGGGGGTGGCCCGCTTCTCCGTCCCCGGCAGATCGTGGTTGCCCACCAACAGGAACACCGGGAGGCCGGCCTCCAGCAGACGGCGGAGGCGGACGGCGAACTCCCGCAGATAGGTCGGGGAGGGATCCCGGTTCTTGAAGGCATCCCCGCAGAAAAGGACCAGATCGGCCTCGTTCTCGATGGCGTATTCCACGATGCGATCGAAGGCGCACAGGAAGTCCACCACCCGCCGGTTCAGGCCGGTCTGGGGGTCGATCTGCCCGTGG
>JAGHYO010000139.1 GCA_017743605.1 Thermoflexus sp.
TTGCCCGGCGTGCGCCCGTATTGCGAGGAGCATCCGGAGGAGTGCGGCGCGTAGCAGCCAGACGAGTGGGCGGGAGACCGCTTTGCCATCTCCCCATCCATTCCCCGGCTCATCAGAGCTCTCCCACCACGTCCGCCAGCGGTTGGCCTTTGGTTTCATAAGGCAAGGAGAGGGCGGCCAGCCCGGAGAGAACGTAGGCGGCGGCGAAAACTGTGAGCGCCAGGGGGATGGAGATTCCAAGCAAATATCCGCATCGCGTTGGGGCCAGGGCGCCGGCGATGCGGGTCATCCCGCTGGCCACGCCCATCCCCGTGGGTGCGCGGCTGGGTGGGGTAGGCCTCCGGGGTGTAGGCGTAGAGGGCGCCCCAGGCTCTCAGGGCGAAGAAGGACATCCAGATCGCTGCCGTTGGCCATCCGATACAGCCCCATGGTCATTTGCTGCCCGAGGCGCTCCACCAGATAGGCCGCCGAGAAACAGCCCGGCAGCTGGGCCAGGGTCAGGATGAAGACGTATTCATAGGACCGCAGGAAGGTCATCCCCCGCTGCACGAAGAGGCCGGGCGGCGATGAGGCCGGGCAGGGCGAGGATGGCCGGCAACGGCCGCCAGCCCATCCAGGGCATGATCAACCAGGCCAGGCCGGCTGCGATCAGCGCCCCCAAGGCCCAGAACGCCTCGAGATACACCAGATGGCGCCCGCGCTTGCTGGCGAGGGAGATGCTCTGCGAAGATCGCATTGTCCAATGGCAACGTGCCGCCCACGCCGAAGCCGGTGAGGGCCCGCAGCAGGGCCAGAGCGGCGAAGTTGGGGGAGAAGGCCGAGAGCAGGCCGAAGCCGGAGTCGATGAGCGCCGCAAGGATGAATCCCAGCTTCCGCCCGATGCAATTGGAGAGCGTCCTCCAGAACCAGGCCCCGGCCAGCATCCTGCAGGAAGATGGCAGTGCCTAACAGGCCCGCCTGGGCCGTGGTCAGCCCCCACTGCCGTCGGATGGCAGGCAGGGCCAAGGAGATCAGCAGCACCTCCATCGCGTCAGCCGCCCATCCGGCCCCACAGATGGCTATCGGTTTATATAGAAAGCGACCGAGGCCCACCCGATCGATGGCTTCCTAAAGGGTCCGGGTCGCTGTGGCGGCTGTGGCCGTAGGGAGATCTCCTGCCGCGGTGTCACGCTTCGGAGAGATGCTGGTTGCGTCCTGCCCGCCGGGCCCTTTCATTCGACCAGATAGCCCCGCTGGCGCAGCGCCTCCCGGGCGCGCTCCAGCAGCTCCGGGCTCCGAGCCTGCAGGGTATGCAGGTGAAGCCCCCCCGTGAGCTCGCTCAACAGGCGGGCGCCGGTCCGGCGGACGGCCTCCAGGAACCGGCGGACGTCCTCCCGGGAGGCCACGTGGAGGCTGCCCCGCAGCTCCCCGTAGATGGGGTGCTCCACGATGACGTCCACGACCTTCACCCCCAGGTCCACCAGCAGCGTGAGCTCGTCCTCGGTCTGCTCAGGGGTGTGGCGGACCGCCACCAGGGTGCGGTGGGCGGGATGGGCGCGTAGGAGGAGATACCCGCGGGGGGTGGCGAGGATCTCCACCCCGGCCGCCCGCAGCACCGCGATGTCCTGCACGATGAGCTGCCGGCTGGCTCCCAGCCGGCGGGCCAGCTCCGTCCCGGTGAGGGGACGCTCGGCCGCTTGCAGGAGCTCCAGGAGGCGGGCCCGGCGTGCTTCCGGGCCCGCCGGCCGCTCGGCGATGGGCTGCTTCCGGAGGGCCATGTCCTTCCTCTTCAGGCTGCCGCAGGCGCGCGCACCCGCAGGGCATCCACCGTGGTCAGGGTGCCCCGGAACAGGAAGGCCGTCTGGCGGTTGGCGGCCTCCACGTCGAAGGGGTGCAACGCTGAGGTGGCATCCACCGGGATGATGACGTGGAACCAGCGCAGGGCCGCGCTGGCCGCGGTGTAATGCACGCAGATGCTGGCCACCGTCCCGCAGATCACCAGATCCCGGATGCCCCGCAGCCGCAGCTCATGCTCCAGAGGCGTCCCGTAGAAGGCATCGTAGCGGCGCTTGGGCAGCACCAGCTCCCCTTCCTGAGGCTTCAGCTCCTCCACGATCTCCCATCCCCACGTCCCGGCTACGCAATGTTCCCCCCAGATGGGGAACTCAGGGTCCCCGGGATAGTGAGTGTCCTGAGTGAAGACGACGAACATGCCGCTGGAGCGGGCCATGTCCAGGAGCCGCCGGATGCGGGGGACCGTCGCCGGGGCGTCAGGGACGAAGAGCTTACCCTGAGGGTGGACGAAGTCGTTCTGCATATCCACCACGATCAGCGCGGTGGTTCGGGGATCCACCTCCACCGAGGGCGCCAGCGAATACTCGGGCACCTCCACCATCCGCCCCATGGGGTCCTCCTTTTGTCGAGACATTTGACAAGTCATCTGTCATGACAGATTTTAGGCCAGGGGGAAGGATCCGTCAAGCGGCCGGGGATTCAGGACAGGGCTTTCCAGTAGGGCAACTGCGAGCAGTTGCCCTACATTGCTGGGGTCCCGGGTTCAGGAGCGGAGGGCTGGGGAGGCCCTGGAGGGCCCTTCCCCGTGAGCCTGATACCATTCCCATGCCCGCCGGATGGCCTCGCGGACCGGGATCTCGGGGCGGTAGCCCAGCTCGGCCTCGGCCTTGCGTCCATCGCACCAGATGAAGTGGGCGCTCAGCCAGAGCTGGTCTGGACCCACGGGCAGGGGGAGCCCGAGGGCCGCGGCGAGGCGGGCGGCCTCCGCCAGGGCTTTCACGATCCGGCGCGGAAGCACGCGGGAGGGGGCCGGGACGCCCACCACCTCGGCGATCTGTTGGGCCAGATCCCGGTAGGTCAGGTTCTCGCCGCCCAGAATGTAGCGCTCCCCGGGCCGCCCGTATTGCAGGGCCAGGAGGTGCCCTCGGGCCACGTCCTCCACCGCCACCACGTTCACCCCGCCGGGGGGGAGGGCGAGCACACGTCCCCGGGCCATCTCCAGGATCAGGCTCCCGGAGATGCGGTGGTGGTCGCGAGGGCCCAGGATGACGGAGGGGTTCACGATGACCACGTCCAGCCCCTGGGCGACGAAGACCCGGGCGATGGCCGAGGCCATCGCCTTGCTGTATCCGTAGAGGAAGCGTCCCGGCGGCAGGTTGTAGGTATGGTCCTCGGTCAGCAGGGTTCCATCGGCCGGCACCCCCAGGGTGGCCAGGGAGCTGGTCAGCACCACCCGCCGGATGTTCATCTCCCGGGCGACGGCGAGGACGTTCCGCGTGCCCTCGATGTTGACCCGCAGGATCTGCTCCCCCGGGGCGCGCCAGTAAGCGGAGACCGCGGCGGTGTGGAAGACCACCTCGCAGCCTACCATGGTCTGCCGCAGGCTCTCCGGCTCCAGCACATCCCCGATAGCGTGCTCCACATCCAGGTCCTCCACCGCCTTCAAGGAGGACGTGGCCCGCCGCAGGATCCGCACCGTCCATCCTTGCTGGCGAAGATAGGCGGCCAGGTTCGCCCCGACAAAGCCCGTCCCCCCGGTGATCAGCGCCCGCATCGCTTAATCCTCCTCGCCGGCGGATCCCGCGGGCAGCCCCGCCCACGCGCGGTAGGCCAGGGTCCAGACGGTCTCCGCATAGGTGACGATGGGCGCCATCAGCGCCCGGCTGAGGAGGACCAGGCAGAGGGCTCCCGCGATCAGAGCGACGCCGAACCGGAACATTGTGGAGATCTCCACAGGCCCTCCACGCCCGAAGAAGACGGCCAGCGCGGCGCTCGTGAAGAGCAGGAGGGGGATCGCGCTCAGGAAGCTGAGGAGGAACTCCGTCACCCCCAGCACGCCGACGTCCAGGACCAGCCAGGTCAGGAGGAGGGCCCCGATGCGGCGCAGGCCAAGCTGAAGCCCCCGGCGCAGGGCGGCGATCCACGGCAGGTCCTCCAGCAACGCCGCCCGCAGGGCCAGGCGGGACCACAGGTGCATGACCGCCGCCAAGATCAGCAGACAGCCCAGCGCGAGGAAGAAAGCGAGGAAGGCCAGGACCAGGCCGGCGATCCGCGCGCCTTCCTGCCGGGCGAGGAAGAACAACAACGTCCCGCCCACCAGCCCGAGGACCAGGATCAGGGTAAGGAGGAAGCCGGGGGCGCCCAGCACGATCATGATCCCGATCAGTCGCAGGAAGCGAGCCGCCGCCCGACGCCCCAGGGGGGCGAGTTGCGGGGAGCGCCCCGCAGCGGCCTCGCCGGCCCCCAGGATCAGCGCCCCCTGGGCCCAGAGGGCCAGCAGCTGAAGCAGGAGGGAGAAGGCGATCAGCCCCAGGATCGCCAGCAGCACCAGGGGCCAGTTCTGATCCAGCCACCGGCGCGCGGCCTCCGGGAAGCCGGGGGGCCACGGCTGAGGCGGCATGGAGGTTCTGAACGAGAAGTTGAAGTTGCCCGAAAGGCGCGGCGCGCCCGTGCCCAGGGCGGCCAGGACGCCGAAGAGCCAGAGGGATTTATACCGCCATGTCAACGAGAGCCCGCGGGACAGCAACTCGCCCAGCTCCATCGTGACCCTCCTCGCCGGGGATGGGGGCGTCTCCGATGCGACCGGATCCTCTACGCCTCTATGATAAGGCGATCTCCCCGGAGGTCCCAGACGCTTGAGCGGGCAGGGATCCTGCTTCAGGCCGGTGATCGTTTCGCGAAGGGGCGGGGACGGTGATAAGATAGAAATGCCGCTCCCATGGGCCGGTGGCGGAATCGGCAGACGCGGCAGACTTAAAATCTGCTGCCCCGGGAGGGGCGTGCGGGTTCGACTCCCGCCCGGCCCACCTGAGATGCAGCGAGCCCGGGATCGTTTCTTTATGGAACCGGTCGCGACCCACACCGGGGAGATCTGGGAGGCGGTGCTCCGCTTCCTCAGCCAGCGCTCCACCCTCACCCTGGCCACGGCCGACGAGGCGGGCCAGCCCTACGCGGCTTCTCTCTATTTCGTCCACGACGATGGGTTACGGCTGTATTTCTTTTCATCCCCCGAGAGCCGCCACACCCGTCATCTCCTGAACCGCCCGGAGGTCGCCGTCACGATCCACGGGGAGCCGTGGGACTGGCGGACCATCCAGGGCCTCCAGCTGACCGGACGGGCGGATCCGGTGGAGGACCCCGAGGAGCAGGCGCAGGTGATGGCCCGCTACCGGGCCAAGTTCCGCTTCGTTGAGGAGCTGCCCCAGGCCCTGGCCCACGCTCGCCTCTACCGCATTACTCCGCCCGGGGTCTGTCGGATCGACAACGCCTATGGCTTCGGCTGTCGGGTGGAGTGGCGCCTAGGATGACCTACCTACGGGTCCTCCTCCGTTTCTTCCAGGCGAATCTCATGGCGGCCATGGAATACCGGGCGGACTTCTTGGCCAACGCCCTGGTGGCGATCGCTTCCTCGCTATGGACCCTCGCCGCGCTGCAGGTGTTTTTCCTACACCGGCCGCGGTTGGGGGGCTGGCGCTATGAGGAGGCCCTCATTGTGGCTGGGCTCTTCATCGCCTTTGAGGGCGTCATGGCCGCCCTCCTCCGCCCCAACCTGGAGGAGATCCCGGAGGCCATCCGCCAGGGGACGCTGGATTTCGTCCTGCTGCGCCCGCTGGACAGTCAGTTCCTGGTCTCCTTCCAGCGGATGCAGATCTGGCACCTCACGGACATCCTGCTGGGTCTGGGGGTGGTGGCCTGGGCCCTCGCCCGGCTGGGCTGGCCCCCGGCGGATCGGCTGCTTCTGTTCGGGGTGATGCTGCTCGCCGGCCTGGTGATCTTTTACTCCCTCCTGATGATCCTCATCACCCTCTCGTTCTGGTTCGTGGAGGTCAGCAACATCATGGAGCTGATCTACACCTTCTTCGAGGCCGGCCGCTTCCCGGTGACGGCGTTCCCCACCTGGGTCCGTATTGTCCTCACCTTTATTGTCCCCATCGCCTTCATCACTACGGTGCCCGCTCAGGCGGTGCTGGGCTGGTTACAGCCGGCGGGGGTCGTGACGGGCCTGACCATCGCCGCCGTCCTGTTCGCGGTCAGCCGGGCCTTCTGGCGCTACGCCCTGCGCCACTACACTAGCGCGGGGGGATAAGAAGAAAGGGGGATGATTTGTAGGAGGGGCTTCAGCCTCGAACTTGGGTGTTCGATGCCGCGGAGTTGCTTCCTAGAAGAGAGGCCTTCGCCCTGAACCTCTGTCTTCGATCCCACAAACGGTCGCGGCG
>JAGHYO010000140.1 GCA_017743605.1 Thermoflexus sp.
CCGCGACCTTGCGTCATCGAAGACGGAGGTTCGGGGTTGTAGGGACTGCCTTCACCGGGACCCTTTGGGGACTCGAAGACCCGAGGTTCGGGGCGAAAGCGCCCCTCCTACAAGAAGATCGATGCATTGGGTAGGAGCGGCTTCCGCCGCGACCTTGCGTCATCGAAGACGGAGGTTCGGGGTTGTAGGGACTGCCTTCACTGGGACCCTTTGCGGCCTTGAAGACAGGTTCAGAGCGAAAGCCCCTCCTACAGCCGCGATCCCCGCGCGCTATCGAAGGCGGAGGTTCGGGCCGAAAGCCATTCATTTCGACCGCCATCCCGGCCGGTGCGGAGGCCCCGCCCTCCGCAGATGTCCGGATCCATTCATTCCGAGCCATCCGCAAATCCAGGAAGCGCAGAGCGCAGGAAGTTGAGGTGGGGAAAAATGACAACGCCTGAAGAGGAAGCGCTGGATGCCTACTCGCGGACCGTGATCCGGGTGGTCGAACAGGTGGGCCCGGCGGTGGTGAGCATCCGGCCGATGGGATCGTCCCAGCGCCGCGCGGCGGTCGAGCTCATGGGCTCGGGCTTCTTCATCGCCCCGGACGGCTACCTCCTGACCAACAGCCACGTGATCCGTCCTATCCGCCAACCGGAGGTCACCCTGATCGACGGCCGGACGTTCCCCGCGCGGGTGATCGGCCAGGACCCGGTTACGGATCTGGCCGTGTTGCGGGTGGAGCACGAGGGGACATTCCCGGCGGCCCGGCTCGGGGATTCCTCGCGCTTGCGGCTGGGGCAGCTGGTGGTCGCCATCGGCAACCCCTTAGGCTTTCAGTTCACGGTGTCCGCCGGGATCATCAGCGGATTGGGCCGGGCGCTCCAGGGGCCCGGCGGGCGGATCATCGAGGACATCATCCAGACCGACGCAGCGCTCAACCCCGGCAACTCCGGCGGCCCCCTGGTGGACAGCCGGGGCCAGGTCATCGGCGTCTGCGTGGCCACCCTTCTCGGAGCGGAGAACATCGCCTTCGCCATCCCCAGCCACACGGCGGAGTGGGTGGCCGCCTTGCTCATCAAAGAGGGGCGGATCCGTCGCGCTTACCTAGGGCTGGTGGTCCAGGTCCGCCCGCTCTCCTGGCCCCCGGAGGCCGTCGGGCTGGAGATCGTGGAGGTGGATCGAAGGGGTCCGGCGGCCCAGGCGGGCCTTCAGGAAGGCGACATCCTGGTCCGCGTAGGAGGACAACCGGTAAGCAGCCTGGGGGAGCTCCACCGCTTCTTGGCCCACTGGCCTCCCGGGCAGCCCCTTGCGGTTCAGGTGCTGCGCCATCGCCAGCTCCGCACGTTCACGCTGATCCCCCAGGAGCTCCCATCGCCAGCGTCCAGGTGATCCCGGTCTTTTGAACGCTTGCGCGTATAATGGGAGCCGGGACAGGCCCGGGGCAGACAGCCCTCCAATCCGGCACCCCACGTCCTCCTCGAGGTGGACATGGCGGAGAACCTGTTCGCTGGGAGGTATCGCATCCTGGGCACGCTGGGCCGCGGCGGGTTCGCGGTGGTCTACCGCGCCTTCGACACCGTCCTTCAGCGTCCGGTGGCGGTGAAAGTGCTCCGCGACGATCGCCTGCGGGATTTAGAGCTGCGCCGTCAGCTGGAGGCGGAAGCCCGCCTCCTGGCCAACTTATCCCATCCGAACCTGGTGACCGTCTACGATTTCGGATGGGAGAACGAGCAGCCCTACTTCGTGATGGAATACGTGGACGGATGGGATCTCAAGGCCCTCATCCGGCACGGGGCGCCCCTGGCCTTGGATCGCGCTCTGGAGCTGTTCCTGCAGATTTGCGCCGCCGTGGGATACGCCCACCGCAACCACATCGTCCACGGCGATCTCAAGCCCCAGAACATTCTGGTTTCCCGCTCCGGCGAGGTGAAGGTGGCGGACTTCGGCATCGCCGCCGCCCTATGGTCCCGGGATCCTGATCGCACCACGTGGGCAACCCCACAGTATCTCTCCCCAGAGCAGGCGGCTGGCGGCCCTCCCACGCCGGCCTCCGATGTATATAGCCTGGGGCTCATCCTCTATGAGATGCTGACGGGCCGTCTCCCTTTCGAGGCCGGCACGCCGGCGGAGCTGATCCAGGCCCATCTGACGCAGCGGCCGCCTTCCCCGAGGGTCTTGAACCCAGCCTTGCCGGAGGACATGGCGGCGATCATCCTGACGTGTCTGGAGAAGGAGCCTGCCCGCCGCTATCGCAATGCGGACCAGCTGGCCCGGGTGCTCCTCCGCCGTTTCCCAGCCTCTGCGCCGACTCCACCACCGGAGCCCGCTCGGGAGGCAACCACCGCATCGATCTCCCCCGCGCCGCCCCTGCCAGAAGAACGGGACTGGGTGCTCTGGCTCCTAGGGGTGATGGCGGCGCTGTCCCTGCTGGGCCTGATCCCCCTTTGGATGATGGTCTACCGGGCCTACCTGGGCAGCCCTTCCGGTCTTCCGACGCCCACCCCACCCCCCACCATCGTCCCCGCGGTCCAGGTCCCCGACCTGCGGGGGCTGCCCGTGGCCGAAGCGCAGGCCCGCGCCACCGGGCTCGGCCTGGGGTTCACCGTCGTCCGGGAGGTAGAGGATCCCCAGCGGTCTGCCGGCATAGTGATCGAACAGGATCCTCCACCGGGAGCTACTCTGTATCCGGGGGAGCCAATCCAGGTCACCATCAACCGAGGCGGCCCGGCTTTCCCAGTGGTCAGCGTGATCGGCTACACGCTGGACGACCAGATCCTGAACGGCCTGCGCTCTTACGGATGGGACGTGCGGGCGGAACGGGTGTGGAGCCCGGAGACGCCCGGGCGGATCTTAGGGCAGACGCCGCCGCCGGGCGCGTTGCTGGGGGTGGGTCAGCCCCTCACCCTGACGGTCAGCGCAGGGACACGGGTGGAGATCGGGGCCAACTTCGCCAACTGGGTGATGCTGGACGCCGTGGACCTGCCGCAGCGGACGTTCCGGCCCGGGGAGGTAGTGGCGGCGACGCTGGAATGGCGCTCCTTGCAGCGGGTGGATCAACCGCTGGTGATCTTCGTTCACCTCATCAGCCCGAACGGCCAGCTCATCGCCCAGCGGGACGCCCAGCCGGATCCGTCGATCCCCGCCTGGCAGCCCGGTCAGATCGTCCGCGACCCCCTGGTCCTGTCCATCCCCGGGAACGCCCCGCCCGGGACCTACCAATTGCGGACCGGGCTCTACCCAGAGGGCAATCCGGCGGCTCGCGTCATCGTGCTCAGCCCGGGCTACTCCAGCGCGGTGAACAACAGCCTCCTGATCAGCGAGCTGACCGTCCGCCCGTGAGGGGCCTTCACGGCCCTCCAGTGCCGACCTTGAAGACCGCCCGCCAGGGCTGGTAGCGGGTGAACACCCGGTCCTGGTAGAGAACCTGGTTGTTCTTCTCCACCCTGCGCTTCACCAGCACGTCGGCCCCATCCACCGCCCACTCCACCTGAACGATGCGACCCCTCGGCATCGTGGGGTCCTCCTCATAAAGGTCCGGCCCGTGGGGGACGATGTTCGAGACGAAGGGGCCTTCGATGGTCACCTGGCGGCCGTCGTCCGCCCCGTAGATCGTGAAGGTGAGCGTCCCCGCCTCGGGGTCCATCCGCGCGGCGATCAGGATGGGGGTCTCCCGATCGTTGCGGAACTTGAAATCCACGTGGGGAGTGAAGATGGCGGCGTCCAGCCCGGGCCCGAAGGTCCGCTCATACCAGCCGACCCGATAGGCGTGGGGCCAGCGCTCCACAATAGGGAAGCCCCCGAAGAAGGCAGCCCGGAACAAGGTGGTGGAAACCTGACAGAGCCCCCCGCCCACTCCCTGGATTGTCCGACCGTTGTAGATGATCAGCGCCTCCTCGAAGCCGGCATCCACGCTGACCTCCCCCAGGTGAGCGTTGAAAGAGAACACTTCCCCGGGGGGGACGATCACGCCGTGCATCCGGGCGACACCCAGGGTGATGTTCCGCACCCGGGGCGGCCGGGAACCCTTAAAGTTCGTGACCGCCTCCGCGATTCGCCTAGTGATCCCCAGCTCCTCCGCTGTGACGGTCTCCGGATAGCGCGGAGGGATCAAAGCCAGGGCCAGGGCAACCTCTCGGGTAGGCCCGCGCAGGCTCTCCTGAATGCGAGCGATAGTGGCCGGGACGTCCACCCGATATCCCCAACGCGAAGGGGCGATGGGGATCAGGCGGCGCTGGTCTTCATCGAAGACAAAGCGGGCGTCCACGGGATCCGCCCGCAGGGTCCAGGAGATCGGCGTGAGCCATTCCCGCAGGCGTTCCTCCTCCAGCCGAGCTTCCAGATGGGGGATGGGGCTCTCGACCCGCTCCAGGGTGATCATCCGGCCCAGCTCGGCGGGGGAAATCTGCCAGGGGCCTGTGACGCTCAGGGGCAGCGTGACGGTTAACGTGTCCGTTGCGACGAACAGACGGATCGGCCCTTCCAACCATTGCGCCAGCTGCGTCCGCGCTGGCTCGACTTCTGTCAATGAGGGTTGCACAGTTTCCACCGGGAGCGTGAGCATCGCGGGTTGCAATGCCGAGAGGGCCTCCAGCAGGCGCGCCCGCGTGGCGGCGCGGTTCAGCCGGACCCCCGCCTGGGCGGGGATCACCCGGACCTCTCCCTCTCGGATCTCCAGGGCGGCATCCCGAGGGGGGCGATCGATGGCGGCAGCCATGGCCTCGATCTGCGCCTCCAGACGTTCGAGTTCCACAAACACTCGCGGGGCCACTTCATATCCGGCCCACCAGATCCGAAGGCGATCCCAGGCGTCGAGCAACCCGCGGCCGCGCCCGGCCTGCATCCCCTCTTCCAGGGTGCCCGGGATGTCGACATCAGCGCCCAGGTCCGTCAGTGAGAGGTTCCATTGGAGCCCAGGGCCCTGGAGGGTCAGGAGGGGGCGCTGGGGATCCGGCAGAGCGGCCTGCCAACGCGCCTGCGCTTCCGCTTCAGTGAGCCCGCCCAGCGGCACAGCGCCGATGGACACGCCGGGCCAGATCCGTCCGGCGTAGATCCACTCCAGCGTCGCCGCTCCCAGCAACCCGAGCCCGAGGATCAACAGAAGGATGGCGAGCAGCTGGGCGGGGGCAGCGCCTTGGCTCCGAACAGAAGCGGCCTGGCGTGCCATGGTCAACTCCTCGCCAGCCGGCGGGCCGCCCAGCTCAGGCCCACGATGCTCTTGGCGTCCCGCAGACGTCCGTCCTCGATGGCTTCCCACAGATCCATCCAGCGCATGGGGACCACACGGAGCGTTTCATCGAACTCCGGATGGGCCGGGCCCGGCGTCAGATCCCGGGCGAGGAAAAGGACGATCTCCTCGGTGCTGTAGCCGGGCGTGGGCCAGATGGTCCCCAGTCGCTCCCAGCGGGCGGCCTGATAGCCGGTCTCCTCGGCCAGCTCCCGGCGAGCGCACGTCAGCGGATCCTCTTCCGGCTCCAGGGTGCCAGCGGGGATCTCCAGCGAGACCTGACCCACCGCGTAGCGGAACTGGCGGACCAGGATCACGCGCTCGTCGTCCAGGACTGGCACGATGGCGACGGCGCCGCGATGTTCTACCACTTCCCGCAGCGTCGTCCCTCCAGAGGGCAGGCAGACCTGATCCACCCGCAGGCAGAGGATCCGGCCCTCGTAGATCCTGCGGCGCTCCAGGGGGAGCTCAGGGGCGATGAAATCCGGGCGCTCGGAAGGCGTTCCCATGGTCACGGGCTGGGGATGATCAGCCGCTGGCCAGGGTAGATCGCGTTCGGGTTGGTGATCCCGTTCCGGGCGGCGATCACTGTCCACAGCATGTTGAACTTCAGCCCGATGCGGAACAGGTTGTCCCCAGGCTGCACGATGTAGACCCGCTCGCCCCCGGTGGGCGTCCCAGCCGCCGGCGTGGAGCCCGGGATCACCAGCCGCTGCCCGGGCACGATGAAGTCCGGGTTGATCAAGTTGTTCGCCTGAGCAATGGCCTCTACCGTGGTCCCGTAGCGAAGGGCGATGCGAGACAGCGTCTCCCCTGGCTGGACCACGTGGGTCACTCGTGCGGGCGGTGCAGCGGTGGGGGCGGGGC
>JAGHYO010000141.1 GCA_017743605.1 Thermoflexus sp.
GCCCTCAACTCTGCTCGCAGAGGCTCTTCTTTCTCCACCCTCAACCGCACCATATTCCCTTCCCCCACGCCTTTGAAAATTCCCAGCACCTCCCAGCCGCTGGAAGCATAGTGGTTTTCGTAGAAGTACAGGTCCTGGGTCAGGTAATTGACCACGAACATCCCCCGCTCACCGGTGACCGCCAACTCCCGGATTTTGGTGGGGGTCAGGCGGTTGACGTTCAGCACGCCGATAACGCCGTTCCGGAACCGCAACAGGCCGGTGAGGAGGTCTTCGTACCGGGTGTGGATTTGCCGCATTGTCTCGGCGTAAACCCGCTCCACCTCCACTCCCAGGAGGTAATACATCACATCCAGGTCATGGCTGGCCAGGTCAATAACCACGCCCATATCCTGAATCCGTTCGGGGAAAGGCCCCAGGCGACGGGCGTGAAGGAGGAATACTCTGCCCAGTTCTCCGGCATCCAGCCGTCTCTTCAACTCTCTCACCGCCGGATTGAACCGTTCTATATGCCCTACGGTCAGTTTAACGCCCTTCTCGTCAGCCGCCCAGATGATTTCCAATGCCTCTTCCGGGGTGGAAGCGAGAGGTTTCTCTATCAGGAGATGGACTCCCTCGGCAATCACATCCAGTGCGATCGGGCGATGCAAATGGGTGGGAGCGGCGATGGAAACGGCGTCCGGCCTTTCGCGCTGGAGCATTTCCCGGTAATCGGCATAGGCCTTTATTTTATAGCGATGGACAATCTCCGCCGTCCTGCCCTCATCGGGGTCGGCGACGGCCACCAGTTCCACGCCGGGGATTTCGGTATACACCCTGGCGTGCTGTTTTCCCATTGTCCCTACGCCGATCACCGCGACCCGGAGCATCCGATTTCCTCCTTCAGAGAGGCAACCGCCTCTACAATGGTTTCCAGGTCCTCCGGTCTCAAAGCCGGATGGACGGGAAGGGAAAGCACCTCCCGGCTGGCCCGCTCCGCTTCGGGAAGGACATCATCGTAACCCAGGTCCCGGTATACTGGCTGCTGATGCACCGGGAGCGGGTAATAAATTCCCACCCCAATTCCTTTGGCCTTCAACCGCTCAACGGCTCTATCCCGGTCGCCTTTGATCCGGATGGTATACTGGTGGAACACGTGGATGCACCCCTTCTTTACGACCGGAGGGACCACAAAAGGCAGATGACGCAGGCGCTCCGTCAGATAGGCGGCATTTCGGATTCTTTGCTCGTTCCACTGAGGGAGTTTCTTCAACTGGGCCAGCCCAATGGCGGCTTGAATGTCCGTCATGCGGAAGTTGAACCCCAAAATCTCGTGATCATATCGTTTCCTCATCCCGTGTTCCCGGATCATCCGGGCCCTTTCGGCGACCTTTTCGTCATCGGTGAGGATGATGCCCCCCTCTCCGGTCGTAATGTTCTTGGTAGGGTAAAAGGAGAAGCATCCTGTCCCGAAAGCTCCTACTTTTTTGCCGTTCACCGAAGCCCCGTGGGCCTGACAGGCGTCCTCTATCACCAGCAGGTCATACTTGCGGGCAATCTCCATAATGGCTTCTATATCGCACGGGTGGCCGAAGAGATGCACCGGCAGGATGGCCTTCAGCCGGGCGCCCTTCTTTTTCCGCTCCCGCACCGCTTCTTCCACCCGGTTTGGATCAATGTTGAAGGTCTCGGGCTCAATATCCACGAAGACAGGCCGGGCACCGGTGAAGAGAATGGCATTGGCAGAGGCAATGAAGGTAAACGGCGTGGTGATGACCTCATCGCCGGGGCCGATGCCGTGGGCGAGCAGAGCGGTGTGGAGGGCAGTGGTGCCGGAGGAGGTCGCCACGGCATAGCGGGCACCGCAGAAAGCGGCGAACTCCCGCTCAAACTCGGCCACCTTTTCGCCCTGGGCCAGTTGGCCGCTTTCCAGGACGGCGAGGACAGCCTGCTTTTCCTCTTCGCTGATGATGGGGCGGGCGATCGGAATCATTGCTCCTCCTGAGGGAATTCGTATTCTTCATTGCAGACGTCGCACACCATAAGCATCTTCTGGCCTCTCACTCCTTGCGGGCGGAGTCGGCGGCCGCATCGGCACACATACCCGACCAGCCGGGCGGGGTTCCCCACCACCAGGCCGTGGTCGGGCACGTCCCGGGTCACCACCGCCCCGGCCCCCACCATCGCGAAGCGGCCGATAGTCACGTTGGGAAGGATCACGGCACCAGCCCCGATAGAGGCACCGTATTTCACCAGGATTCTCCCCACTTCCCAATCCTGGCTGCCCTTCAATTCGCCCGCAGGGGTAATCGCGCGGGGGATTTTGTCATTGGTCAGGCAGGCATGAGGGCCGATGAAAACCCCGTCCTCAATGGTCGCCCCGTGGTACACGGAAGCGTTGTTCTGGATCTTCACATTGTCTCCGATGGTCACATCAAAGTCTATATACACGTTCTTGCCGATGATGCAGTTCCGGCCGATTTTGGCCCCCTCCCGGACCTGGGCGTGATGCCAGATCCGGGTCCCTTCACCGATTTGAGCTCTGGGAGATACCTCCGCGGTGGGATGAATCATCCGATGCCCCCCTGGGTTAGGATCTCAACGATTCTTCGGCTGGCGTTGCCGTCTCCAAACAGCGGGGGCCGCTCGCCGGTTGGTTGGAAATTCCGCACTGCCTCCACAATCCGCTCCCGGTTTGCCCCAACCAGGATGTTCCAGCCGGCCTCCACCGTCTCCACCCACTCCGTCTCCTCCCGCAGGGTCACGCAAGGAACCCCCAGGATGTAGGCTTCCTTCTGCACCCCGCCGGAATCGGTGAGGATCATCCGGGCATTCTTCTCCAGCATCAGCATATCCAGATAACTGACCGGCTCTATGAGCCGGACGTTGGAGTTCGGGTGGAGCCCCCACTGCTTCAAGGCCTTCTGGGTTCTGGGGTGGGCCGGGAAAATCACCGTCTCGGCAACATCGTTCAGGGCCGAAACGATGGCGCTCAAATTGCGGGGATCATCGGTGTTGCCGGGACGGTGGATGGTCACCAGGAGGTAATTGCCTGGGTCTACTCCAAGGGTTTCCAGAATGGTGGATTTCTGTTCGGCGATTTCCAGGCCCCAGAGGGCCACATCGTACATCACATCCCCAACCTTGTGAACGCCCTGGTTGATCCCCTCTCGGGCCAGGTTCCTCACTGCCGTATCGGTGGGGCAAAACAGCAGGCTGGAAAGATGGTCGGTCAGAACCCGATTGATTTCCTCGGGCATTGTGCGGTTATAACTCCGCAACCCTGCCTCCACGTGAGCGACCGGGATGTGGAGTTTTGCGGCTGCCAGCGCCCCGGCCAGGGTTGAGTTGGTATCTCCGTAGACCACCACCCAATCGGGCTTTTCCTGTAGCAGAACCTCTTCTAACCGGGCCAGCATTTCTCCGGTCTGCCTGCCATGAGATGCGCAGCCGACCCCGAGGTTGTAGTCCGGTGTGGGGATGCCCAATTCCCGGAAAAAGACCTCCGAGAGAAGGTAATCGTAATGTTGTCCCGTATGAACCAGGATTTCCCTATAGTGGAGGCGCAGCCACCGGCTCACCGGGGCCGCCTTAATGAACTGAGGACGGGCACCAACGATTGTCGCGATCTTCAAGGCTGATTTCCTTCCAGCGCCCGGATTTTCGCCTCTATCCCCTCATCCCCCGGCTTCCACGCCAGGGCCTGGCGGTAGGCGGCCAGGGCGCCTTCTTTATCCCCGGATTCGGCCAGCCAGTCCCCCAACTGGATGGCCCAATTCCAGGGCTGACCCTTGTAGAGGCCAATGGCGGTCCGCAGCCAGAGAACGGCTTCCTCCCGCCGGCCTTGCTTGTAAAGGCTCCAGGCCAGGTAATACGCGCTCCAAGGGTGCTGGGGGTTCAGCTCCAGAGCGCGCTCCAGATGCTTCTGCGCCTCCGCATATTCCTCCCGTATGTAGTGGGCATAGCCCAGCCAATGCTGAGGTTCGTAACGGTTCGGCGCTATTGCTTCGGCTTTCCGATACCACTCCAACATACCGTCGTAGTCCTTCCGGACCCGCCGCATATGGCCCACACTTAGGTAAGGCCAGGGGAGATCCGGCCGAGCTTCCACGGCCCGGCGATAAGCGGCCTCGGCCCCGGCCCAATCCTTGAGCCGTTCCAGCGCCGCCCCCTGGCGCATTCGGTACTCATAAGGGGCGTCGCTCCGGCTGGCGCCCTCGCCGTAGAAGCGCGTCGCCTGCTCCCAATCCTCGGAGAGCTCCGCCATCCGGCCCAGCGCCCACCAGTGGCCGGGATCGGTTTCCGGCCAAACAGCGGCCAGCGCCTTCCAGCGGGCGATGGCCTCGGTTTTGCGATCCAGTTTCAGATAAACCGACTCCAACCGATTGGCCCTCGAGACGCTGGGGGCCAGGGCGAGGGAGCGCTCATACCACTTCAGGGCCTCCTCCCACCGCTCGGCGCGCCGCGCCCGTTCCCCCTGAAAATCCAGATACTTTGCAACTCCTTCAGCGACGGCAGGCTCGGGCCGCAGGTCCGGCGGCCCGCTGAGGAGGTAGAGGAGCCAGGCCGCCCGGTTCTGCGGGGCCAGCGCCACCGCCTGCCGCCAGGCCTCCCGGGCCTCCACGCATCTCCCGGCCAGCCAGGCGCTTCGGCCCCGGAGGAGCCAGGCGTGGGCATCCTCCGGCTTGAGCCGCAGCGCGGCTTCCGCGAGGGCCCAGGCCGCAGCGGCGTTTCCCCTGGGCGAGCAGTCGAAGAGCGAAGATGGATCCGCCATCGCCTCCCGCCACGAAGCCGCCAGCGCCAGCGCCGTCGCGTTTTGCAGCGCCGCGCCCGCTATCTCCCGGCCCTTCAACCCCAGCAAACCCACCACCATGAGCGCGGCCAGCGTGCTGATCGCGCGGTAAGCCGTCGCTCCTTCTTTAATAGCTTTGATCCCCGAAATCATCGGCCATGTTCATCGCACTGTTTGCACGATAACTTGAAGCTCATCAGGCTTCATCAACCCCCCGGGCGGATGTATTCAAAAACTCCACGCTGACCGGATCGCCGTCCTCCCCGTAGCGGATGATAATGCCCCTTGGCTCCTCCAATGCATCCACCGGCGGGGCATCCCGAAGCACAATCAATAGATCCGGTCAAACCGTTCATTCATCTCCCTTCGGAGCTCCCGGACGTCGGCCTGGAGGGCGGCCACGTTCCGCTCCAGGACGTCGAGGCGGGACAGGATCTGCCGGAACTCGTCCCGGGAGACCGCCCGCTCCTCCAGAACGCCGGCCAGCCAAACCGCAAACGCCTCCGCCGCCTCGTCCCCCCAGGCCCGCCGCAAAACCTCCGGAACCTCCAGACGCCGCATCGCCATCCCAACCCCCTCCGCCTCCTGGATACGCCCCAAGCGCTTCCTTGCGTCATCCCGTTTTTAGCGTATCAAAAACAACCCGCTTCTTAATGGCTTTGATCGCGGAAATCATGGGCGATGCTCATCGCACTGTTTGGACGATAACTTGAAGCTCATCAGGCTTCATCAACCCCCGGGCGGATGCGTTCAAAAACTCCACGCTGACCGGATCGCCGTCCTCCCCGTAGCTGATGATAATGCCCTTCGGCTCCTCCAATGCATCCACCGGCGGGGCATCCCGAAGCACAATCATGAGAACATCCGCCTCCGGATCGTAACGCACCCGCATCATTCGCCTCCCTGACGCCAGTATTTATCCACCTTGCTCGTCCAGTACACCGTAAGGATTTTGCGCCCTTCCGGGATTTCCAAAAAAGGAACGCGCAGCAATCCACCGTGAGCGCGGGATTGGGCCACTTGAACCCCATGCTCTCCGGGAACAATCTGCTCCGGCTGACTCACCACGCGTTCTACCTCCTCACACGTGATTCCCTTTTTGACTTCCCATTGCCTTTGCCGATCTTCGGCATGATGCGTCCAGACAACCCTCACAATAAGAAGCTCTCCCAACCACAAAAAGTTCATTCATCGAGCGAATTGGCCGATGGCCAGGAGGAGGCTGATCACTGTCCCGATCACGGCCAGCGCGCCGATCAGCCAGCGGGTCTGCACCACCATCTGTT
>JAGHYO010000142.1 GCA_017743605.1 Thermoflexus sp.
ATCTCACGGATCAAAGCACTGATATCCGCTTCGATCGGAAGACCGCCTCGCTCATGCAGGACACGCGTGGCGATCCTGTGAGCTTGCTCGATGCGTTCCAGCCGATCTTGCACGTCGCGTGCAACGGGCTTGTGAACGGCCAGCGCCTGGTCCAGGAGCTCCCGCACCAGATCGGAAAGGCTGCGCCGCTGCTGGTCCGCCAGCATCCGGAGGCGTCGATGCTGCTCTGGGGTGAGTCGGATCTGCACCCGATGCATCCGATCTCGCATCGCTTTCCCCCTCTCATTCCATACAGATGGGCCGATCGCTGTATCCATTCTCACAACCCGACGAAGGGGTCCAGATGGAAATTGTAACCCGGTTGCCCATGGACTCCAGGACGAGGCCGGGCGGCTGAACCTTCGAATCACGAGCCGCACTGGCCTGCGTCCACCTCCTGCCTTACGCCCAGCGACCTTGCGCGATGGCGATGAGGTCGGCCAGGATGCCGAAGGCCGTCTGGGCCGGCTCAGGCTCGTGCTCGATCAGGGTGAGCTGCTTCAGGGTGTCCGTGCGCAGGGTGATCACGGAGGAGGTCCCCCGCACGTGGGCCAGCAGGTCCTCCAGGGGGACGGCCTCCGGGGCCACCCGGGCCCGCACCGCCCCGTCCGCCGAACGCTCCGCCGTGCACACCAGCTTGATCCGCCGCCCCTCCCGCCGCGCCGCCGCCAGGTCCTCCGGCCCGATCCCCCGGATGCCGGTCCGCTCCACCGCATCCGGCCGCAAGTCCGCGTCCATCCACACGTTGGCCAGCACGCAGGTCTTGACCGCCGCGTCCCATCCATCGATATCGTTCGATGGATCGGCCTCGGCGATGCCGATGGCCTGGGCCTGCCGCACGGCCTCCTCGAAGGAGAGCCCTTCCTCCATGCGGGTGAGGATGAAATTGGTGGTGCTGTTGAGGATGGCGCGGAAGCCCAGGATGTGGGTGGCCGGCAGCCCCTCCTGCACCATGCGGAAGAGCGGGGCGCCGTCCATCACGGTGGATTCATAGAGAAAGGCCCGGCCGCGGGAGCGGGCGAGGTCCCGCAGCTCCCGGTAGGCGAAGGCCAGGGGGCCCTTGTTGGCGGTGACGACGTGGCGGCCGGCGCGCAGGGCGGCCCGCACGTGATCGGTGGCCGGCTGCCCGGCGCGGGGATCCAGGACGGTGATCTCCACCACCACGTCGGCGGGGCACTTCTCGATGAAGTCCAGGGTCTCCCGGGGCGCCGGGCTCCGGCTCAGGGCGCTCAGATCCCCGCCCCCTTCGGTCACTTCCAGGGCCGCGGCCAGATCCAGCCCCTCGGGATCCCAGGCCGCCCCCCGGCGGGCGGTGATGATCCCGGTGACCCGCATGTCCACCGCGTAGCGCTGGAGGATCTCCTCGCGCTTGCGCAGGAGCAGCCGGGCGAAGGCGCGCCCCACCGCCCCGAACCCGATCAACGCCACCCGCTGAACCAGGGCCATCGTCGAAGACCTCCTCAGGAAAGGGGTTGTGGAAACGAGTGTAACATGACCGCCGAGGGCGCGGCTTCGAGGATCCGGCCTGCCGACCGGTGGGAACGACCCGGCGGGTCCTCTTTACGGAACCGGTGCGAGCCGTGATCAGGAGGACAGGAATGAGGGAAGAGGAGTTGCTGGCGCGGATCGCTGTGGATCCACGGGTGATGACGGGGAAGCTGGTGATCCGGGGGACCCGGCTCACGGTGGAGCACATCCTAAGTCTGCTGGCCAGCGGGGCGACCGTGGAGGAGATCCTTCGGGAATATCCGGGGCTGACCCGGGAGGATATCCGGGCGTGCCTCCTGTTCGCAGCGAAGGCCCTGGCGGACATCTCGTTCGTGCCCCTCACGGAGCGCCCGGCGTAGGCCCGGACGGCGCGCCCCTTTCGTCGGCTTCGCGCAGGGCCTGGGTGTAGCGGCGGACCGCCTCGTAGGTCGGCCGGGGTCGGAAGTCCAGGTCCAGGAAGGCGTAGCCCTCCAGGATGGGGTCCTCCCGCCAGGGATAGCGCAGCGCCCACATGGCCACCACCGGGCACCACGGCCAGTTCCGCCGCGCGTATTCATAGGCGCGCACCGTGTAATCCGCCCGCACCTCCGGCGGGAGGCCGTGATCGTATTCGGGCGCTTCGTTCCAGCCGGCCTCCGTGATGTAAATCGGCCGATCGTCCCCGTAGGCCCGCATGAGGGCCCGCATCAGCTCCACACGACGGAAGTTCAGGCGCCCGGGGTCCGGCGGCTCCTCCGGCGGGTTCCCGAACCCGTAGGGATGCATCGCCCAGCCGTCGAGATACGCCGCGATGCCCTGCGCGTAGACCTCCCGCAGGAACCGCAGGTCGTTCATTGCGCGCGGGGAGTCCTCCAGGGTGGGCGCCGGCCCGCCCGCTAACACCAGCAGCTCCGGCGCGACCGCCTTTACCTCTCGGAACACCGCCCGCATCACCGCCACGAAGAAGACGGGGTCCGGCGGCCGATCACCCCACTCGATGTAGAGATTGGGCTCGTTCCAGATCACCAGGGCGGCCACCTGATGCCGGTAACGAGCGGCGAAGGCGGCGGCGAATCGGGCGAAGGGGAGGACGGCCTCTGGACCCAGGTAGGTGTCCGAGGCGCGCCAGGGGCGGGCCCAGGCCGGCACCATCCCCAGCCGGGCGATGACTCGCAATCCCTCGCGTCGGGCTAGGAAGATCCTCAGGTCGCTGTGGGACCAGTCGAAGCGGCCGGGGGCCCGCTCTAAGTAGGGCCACGGGAAGAACTCCACCACCCAGTCCGCGCCCATGGCCCGGGCCATCTGAAACACGCGGTAGATGCGGGCGGGATCCACCTCATCGGTCACCCGGGTGTGGACCCCCACGATGGAAGGCCAAGGTGCCGGCGCCCGGGGCGGATCTAGGCGGAGCCCGGGCGGCCCGCCCGATGCAGGGATGCCCCCTAGCGTGATCAGGAGAGCTGCCCAGAGCGCAGCCCGCCATCCGATCCAGGCTCTCCGGCCCGCGACCTTCCCGCGCCCCTTCATTCGGGAACCGCTCCAGCATCCGGCGGGCGCCAGAGCAGCCGGATGGTGAAAGGGGTGCCCCGGGCGTTGCTCTCGACCTTGATGCGCCTGCCATGGTCTTCCACCGCCAGCCGGGCGAAGGCCAGCCCCAGCCCATGGCCCCGGCGTCCCAGCAACGTCTCGAACCATCCGAAGATCCGGTCCCGCTGCTCCGGTGGGATATGGGAGCTGCTGTCGAAGACAGTAAGAACCACTGCGTCCACATAGACCTCCATGCGGATCCGGATGTCTCCGCCCGCGGGAGTGAACTTCGCTGCGTTGGAGAGCAAGTTCCACAGCGCCTGCGCCATCAGCTACCGGTCCGCCCACACCGGGGGCCGCTCCGGAAGGAGCTCCGGGGCCACCTGGAGCTGTCGGCACCTGAAGGCCGGGCTCCATTCCTCCACGGCCCCCCGGGCCAGCTCCCCCAAATCGAGCACAAGGCCCACCGCCTTTGTGAACAGACGCTGCGCTGCCAGGTTCCACTGGAGGATCCGCCCCTCGGAATCCAGGAGGAGCACAGCGTCCTCCATCGTGGCAAGGATGGCCTCCAGGCGACAGTTCGCCTGCTGGAGTCGGGCGCGCAGCTGAGCGCGCTGCAGCGCCAGGGCCGCGCGTGGGGCAATGGCCTAGGTGATGACGCGCTCCCCTGCGCCAAAGGCCCGGCGTCGCCGGTGGTCCCCTGCTCCGGATCCACTGTCACCGTGAGGAAGCAAGCGCTGGTCCCCTCCGGGGCCTCGCAGAGGGCGGCGGCGATCTCAGTGAGGATGGGACCGGGTTCTTCAGGGCGCAGCAGAGCGCTCAACGCCCGATAGAGCGTGGTTTGCTCTCGCAGGTTCCGGGCATAGCGCCGGAGCGGACGGCCGCGGTCAAAGGCGATGCGCAGCAGCGTCGCCAGCCGCTCCGTCGGCCGCCGGAGCGCCTCCCCCTGGTCCTGCGCCCCCGTCGGGGCCTCCAGCTCCACCAGGGCCATCAGGAGGCCGGAGGCATCCCGAGGGGGCAGGACCGCGCGGCGGGCGGCCAGCTCTTCCTCTGCCGGGATGAGATAGAGCCAGTCGCCCTGCCGGCGGCGTTCTAAATGAGGATCGCCGCGCAACCACAGCTCGAGCTTCAGAGAAGGGAAGCGAGGAGAGGGATCGCTCTCCCCTTGCGCGAGAACTCCTCCGGACTTATCGAAGGCCCAGCAGCGCGCGGCTCGCCATCCCATCCGGACGAAGGCCTCCGTCACCTCCCGTAGGGCGTCCTCCAGCTCCGGGTGTTGCTGAATGGAGAGATAGGCCTCGTAGAAGGCGATCCGGCGAGCCCGCTCTTGATGGACCTCCTCGTGGGTCCGCGCCGCTTCCAGGTCCAAGCCGATGGTCCTCGCCACCGTCAGCATCAGGGTCTCGTCGTCCGCGTGAAGGCATGCGGTTCCAGGCTCTGGACGTCTGGGACTCCCCATACCGTTTCGCCCTTGAAGATAGGGACAGCCGGCTCGGAGCGGGTGGCGGGATCGCCCACTACATCCTCCGGATCGCGGGACACATCCGGTACCCGCTGGGGCTCCCCGGTCTGGAACGCCCGCCCGGTGATGCCGCGGTCAATGGGGAGGACCCACACATAGTGCTCCGACTCCAGGCGGTGTCCTTCCCGGGCCCAGGCTTGCAGTTGGCCTGTGGCTGGCTCGTGGACGAAGATGGCCCCCCATGGCCATCCGGTCTCCTTACGGATGATGCAGACCACCTCGGGGAGGGCGCGGGAGAGGTCGAGACCGGCAGCCATGGCGTAGCCAACCCGGAAGAGGATCAGCGCAGTGCAGTTCGGGTGGCGCTGCTGCTCGGGGGCATGGGAATAATGGAAGCGCAACGTGAGAGGCTCTGCGGCGAGGCAGGCCACCTCCCTTATCTCTTCGGAGAACCCCTCCCCCGATGCCCGCCAGAGGATTAGGTCGCTGGCCCCGCCCCCCGCATCCTTGAGGGGGAGGACCCGCGCGAAACGGACGGCCCGCTTTCCCTCCAGATGTTTGGGGATGGGCTCCGCGAACTGCAGCGCCCGAGGGAGGGGCTCTGCCACTCCGAGGGTGCCCGTCGGGAGCGCAGAGAGCAGCCCGTGGAGGAGATCGGGAAGCGACTCGCTGGGGGGAGCGTGTTGCCAGCGCGCCGGTCGCCCCTGGGAATCCAGGCGGACCCATCGGGCGCCATCCGCTCCAAGCAGGCAGCAGCAGATCTCCAGGGCTTGGGCAAGAGGGACCTCCGCAGCCCAGACCTGATCCAGGGGGTGGAGGGGCTCCTGGAGCTGTTGCAGCCGCCGGAGCCGACCTTCCAGCCCCTCCAGGCGCTGCAGGAATTCCCCATGAAGCCCGTTATGCGTCGCATCTGGAAACGAGGCCTCCACGGAGAAAACCTCCGAGATCGCGATGGCTGAAACCCACGAAGGGAACCTCCTCCCCCCTCAACAGCCACCGGACATCCGGAAGCCGCCCCCACCGATAGGGACCGTTTCCTGAAGGCACGCCTTCCCGAAGAAAAGCCGGCGCGCGCCGACTGTGCGCTCCCCGGGCGATGGGCGACGCGCCGTTCGTGCCCCAGTATGGCGCAGCATCTCCCCCGCCGCAACGTTCGGGGCCTCCGTCTCGATATCCATCCGCTTCGGGCGTCGGTTCCTGCCGATGTGAGCCTTCCACCTTCACGCCGATGGAAATCGGCCTCCCCAGGCGCTTGCGCGCCGGGCATCGGCCTTCGCTGACACAAAGGATGTCTTCTCAGTTGGCCCAGGCCGACTGCTGGCCGAAGGCCCTCCAAGGTCGAATTCGTTCGACACGCATGCCGATCCCCTCCCGAGGGGCGCGCAGGATGTGCCCCTCCGCTACCAGCCGGCAGACCTGTTCCATCCGCGGCGCCATCACCGCGTCCGCCTCCAGGAAAGGCACGCGCAGCCGGAGGAGGGCGTAGGCCGCCGCTGTCCCCTTCCCCATCCGCAGCGGACGACCGGCCTGCCGCCGGC
>JAGHYO010000143.1 GCA_017743605.1 Thermoflexus sp.
GGTCCAGGTCCCGCCAGGACAGCCCCAGCAGCTCCTTCGCCCGCATCCCCGTGTCCCGCAGCAGCAGCAGGAGGGCCCGGTCCCGCTCCGAGCGGGCGGCCCGCAGCATCCGCCGCTGATCCTCCCGGGAGATGGCCCGGGGGCGGCGGTCGGCCCGCGGCAGCCGCAGGCGGGCGGCCGGGCTCTCCGGCAGGCCCTCCCGCTCGGCCAGGAAGCGCCCGAAGTGGCGCAGCAGCCGCACGTAGGCGGCGACGGTGTGGGGGCTGCGGCCGTCCCGCCGCAGGCCGCCGATGAAGGCGGCGAAGGCCTCCGGGGACAGGGGATCCGGCAGGCCCCCGGCGAAGGCGGCGAAGACGCGCAGGTGGCTGCGGTACCAGCGCAGGGTCTCCGGGGCGGCCATGCGCTCCGCCTCCAGGCAGCGCAGGAACCGCTCGACGGCCTCGTGGAGCGAAGGCGAAGACATCGGCGTTCCTCCATGGGCGCAGGATGAGCGCCCATGGGATTTAGCCGGGCTCTGTTCCCATGCTCTCACGGGAGGGGAAAGGAGAGAGGGGGCCTGCGGGGCTCAGAGCTCGCGGGCCGTCCGGCGGGAGGCTGAAGATCGCCGCGCTTGACAAATATTCCGATTTCGGAATAATTTAATTCGGGAGGTTCCGAATGAGCCGCAGGCCCCAACCGCCGATCCGGGCGCTGTTCGTGGTGAGGGATCCGCTGTTCGGGAAGCGCCCGGCGCTGTTCGCCGAGGACGCGGAGGGCCGTCTCCGGCCCGCGGCGCGCTCCCGCGGCGGGAAGCCCCTTCCGCTTCGGAAGCGGGGGCCCGGCCGCGGGGGTCGGATCCGAGCGCCCCTCGGCCCCGAGCGGATACTGCGGATCGAGTGCGGCTTTGCGGAGCTGTTCCTGAACATCCTGGACGCGAAGGAGGCCGCGCGCCGGCTGGGCCTGAGCGAGCGGTTCGTGCGCGCCGCCGCCCGCCGGGGCCGCATCCCCGGCACCTTTCGGGCCGAGGGAGGAGGCCGGACATGGCTGTTCCGGGAGGCCGGGCTGGCGTGGTACGCCGGTGCCCGGCGTCGGGGAAGGCCTGGAGGACATGGAGGGGGAGATGAATGACCGGCCGGCTTTTTACGACTTCTTCGCCGGAATTGGGATGGTCCGGCTGGGGCTGGAGCCGGAGTGGCGCTGCCTGTGGGCCAATGACATCGACTCCCGGAAGGCGGAGATCTACGCCGCCAACTTCGGCGGCGACGTCTTCCGCCTGGGGGACATCGCGGACGTCCGCGGGCGCGAGCTCCCTGGCCATGCGGATATGGCCTGGGCGTGCTTCCCATGCCAGGATCTGTCCCCGGCCGGCCCTCGCCTGGGGATGCGCGGGCCGCGCAGTCGGGCCTTCTGGGAATTCATTCGGATCCTGAAGGAGCTGGCCGCCGAGGGGCGGCGTCCCCCGCTGGTCGTCATCGAGAACGTCGCCGCGCTGCTGCGGCCGGAGAGCCTCGCGCCCGTTTGCGAGGCCCTGGTCAGGCTGGGGCTGAGGCCAGGGGCGCTGCTGATCGACGCGCGCTGGTTCCTGCCTCAATCGCGGCCGCGGGCCTTTGTCGTCGCGGCGGAGGAGGGGCCGCTTTCGGCCGCCGCCTGGGCGCGGGGGCTGGCCGCGGACGGGCCGGATCCCTTCTCTCCCTGGACGCCCCCGCGGCTGCTTCGGGCCTTCGAGGCGCTGCCCCGGAGGCTGCGGGAGAAGTGGGTCTGGTGGCGGCTGCCGCCGCCTCCGGAGCGGCGTCCTTCCCTGGCTGACCTGCTGGAGCTGGAGGAGGCGCCGGAGGACGCTCCCTGGCACCCGCCCGAGGAGACCCGCCGCCTGCTGCGGATGATGGCCCCCTCTCACCGGCGGCGGGTCCGGGAGGCCCAGCGGGCGGGGCGGCGGACGGTTGGAGCCCTGTATCGGCGGATGCGGGACGGAGAGCAGCGGGCGGAGATCCGGATGGATGGGCTGGCGGGCTGCCTGCGGGCCTCGCGGGGCGGCTCCAGCCGGCTGATCCTGATGGTCATCGAGGGGAAGCAGATCCGCTCCCGGCGGCTCTCCGCGCGGGAGGCCGCCCGGCTGATGGGGGTTCCGGATGGGTTCCGGCTGCCGCTGCGCTACGCCGACGCCTATAGCGCGCTGGGGGACGGCGTGGCGGTCCCCGTCGTCCGCTGGCTTTCCCGGCATCTGCTGCTTCCGCTGGCCCGGGCGAAGGAGGTGGCTTATGCCAGACATGTTTCCCCCTGAGAAGCGCCGCGAGATCATGGCCCGGATCCGCTCCTCCGGCATGCGCCCGGAGCGGAGGCTGGGGGAGCTGCTCCGGGCGGAGCTTCCGGGCGAGGAGATCGTGGAGCGGCCGCCGGATCTCCCGGGCCGGCCGGACTTCTATCTTCCGCGCCTGCGCCTTGCGGTCTTCGCCGACGGCTGCTTTTTCCATGGCTGCCCTCGTCATCTGCGCATGCCCGCCTCCAATCAGGACTACTGGCGCCGCAAAATCCGGCGGAACCGGGAGCGGGATCGCCGGACGCGGCGGGAGCTGCGCCGGCTGGGGATCCGGGTGGTCCGGGTGTGGGAGCATGAGCTGAAGGGGTCCGCCGCCGCCGCCCGGCGCAAGATCCGCCGCGCCCTTCGTCGGGCGGAAGGCGGCCGCGGCCGGGCCCTTCATGCCTGACCATCCTCCGCAAAGCCCTCTTTATTCGCCTGTCCTCATCCTCCTGTCCTCCTCGCCTTTTCTCCGCTCGCCGCGCTCCAGAGGATGGACGGGGCTTGGCCTCTCGCGCGTCCCTGGCGGCCTGGCAGCCGTCCCTCCAGGGATGAGCTTCCCCGCCCATTAATTTGACAATCTCCGCATTTTAATGTAATATGTCTGCGCATCACATTAGCGCCAGGAGGGAGAGATGCGACAGGCGGAAGACCTCTCTCGGAAGGAGGACGGGGCGGCAGGGATGGAGGAGATCGGGCGAGTCGCGTATGAAAAGGGGGAAGGCCCGACTTACGACCGCGCGCCGGTGGTGGCCAGCAAGCCGGTCCAGCCATACGAGCCGGTCGTGATCGAGGGGCCGGTCGGCCCAGAGGGCGGGGAGCGCCTTTGGATCTACGGCCGCGTGGTTCAGGGCATCGAGGTCAACTACGAGGCCACGCCGGAGCGCCTGCGCCGCCGGGAAGCGTACGACCTCGGCCTGGAGGCCCGACGCGAGGACTCCCCTGACCTTTTCCGGCTGCTGTCGGTGGAGATCCTTGGGGCGCTTCGGGAGCGGGGCGACGGCCTGGAGGCTCTGGAGCCGGAGATCCTCCCGGAGACGGGCGCGCGCGTCTTTCGAATGCCGCCGCGGCTGCTGGAGGCGGCCTTCGGCCTGCCTCGGGACGGGCTGGACATCGGCCGCGTCGCCGTCGGCCTCCGCGCTCCCTTCCGCCTCTCCCGCGAGGCCCTGCCTCGCGGCATCGGCATCTTCGGGCGCCCCGGGACCGGCAAGAGCTACGCCGCCGGCGTGCTGATCGAGGAGATCCACGAGATCCACGAGGAGATCCACGAGATCCACGAGCTGGGCATCCCCTCTTTGATCATCGACGTCAACGGAGAGACGATAGAGGCGGCCATGAGGCTGGGCGGCGTCACGCTGGAGCCGGGGCGCAGATTCAAGATCCCGCTGCGCTACCTGGAGTTCTCAGAGCTGGAGGCGCTTCTGCCGAATCTCACCGAGGTCCAGAAGGATCTCATTTCCGCGGCCTTCGAGGAGCTGCTGGAGAAGGACGAGGATTTCGGCGTCGAGGATCTGGCCTCGAAGATCGAAGAGATCGGCGGGCAGCTGCAGGCGAGGCTGGACGCCGTCGGCCGGGCGGTCGCCAAGGTCCGCCGCCTGGGCCGGGATCCTCTGGTCTGGAGCGGGCGGAGGCAGGCGGGGGCGGCCGTCGAGCCGGAAGATTGGGCGCAGCTTTTCGCCGAGCAGCGGGTCGTCAACATATACATGGGAGGCCTGACCCAGGAGCGCCGCGACATGGCGGCGGCCGCCCTCTGCCGGATGCTGCAGTCCTATCGGGAGCGGAGCCAGATCCCGCCCTTCGCCTTCGTGCTGGACGAGGCGCACGCCTTTGTCCCCTCGGGCGGATCCGAGACCGCCTCCCGCCGCGTGATCCGCAACTTCATCCGCCGGGGGCGCCATCTCAAGATCGCCTCCATCCTGGTCTCCCAGAGCCCGGCCGGCATCGATCGGCAGGTCCTGCTGCTTCTCAACACCCGCTTCATCTTCGCCCTGGACGGCGAGGACCTCCGGGCGCTGTCCGGGTTCCTCGCCGACGCGCCCCAAGAGCTGATCGACCGCATCCCCAAGCTGCCGCAGGGGACGGCCGTCGTCGCGGCCGGCGCGGAGATCTGCCGCCACGTCCTGCCGATCCGCTTCCGCAAGCGGCGAACGCCGCACGGGGCTCCCACCCCCGACTTGGCCGAGGAGGCCCGGAAATGGCTTGAAGGCGAGAGCGAGAAGGGGAGGCGCGCATGACCGGCGAGATGGAGCATTGGCTTGATCTGGAATTCGAGCGGGAGCTGGCCGGCCGCATCGAGGCCCTCCTTCAGGCTGCGGGCCCTTTGGGGATGACGATGGACGATCTGGCGCGCGCCCTTCGCGGGGAGGGATGGCGGGCGTCGGATCGGCGCCTTCACCGCATCCTCCGCGCCCTGGAGGAAACGGGCCGCGTCGCGCGGAGGCCGGAGCCCCGAGGGCGCGGACGCCCCCGCGTCCGCTTGGTTCATGCCAGCCAGGCTTCCGCCGAGGGGCCGCTGGGCCCCCTCTTCGACGCGGTGCCGCGCTTTGTTCCCAAGGACGCCTCGGAGGACTATCGGTCTGTCGTCATCCCCCCCGAGGAGCTGAAGCGGCTGGAGGAGGAGTACGGATGGATCGCGCGGGTCGGCCTGGACCATCTCCTGAGTGAGAAGGCGGCGCGGGCCCTCCGGGAGGTGGCCGTGGATTTCGCGCGCTCCGATCCTCGCCGACTGCTGCTGGACATGGCGCGCTGGACGATCCGGCGCCTCCGGGAGGCCCGCCGGGAGCTTCTGGAAGCCCTCCGGCAAAAGGACATGAGCCGCGCCCAGGCGCTGAGGGAGGAGCTGGAGGAGCGGGCGCGCTTCGCCCGGCGGTATTTCATGGACCTGTGCGGCCTTCGTCCCTCCCTCTATCCCGGGGACGATGGCTGGGCGATTCGGGTCGAGATGGACGTCCAGAAGTGGCGGGACCCCGAGACGCCGGACGATGAGCTGTTCAGCTTGCGCGAGGAGGCGGCGCGGAAGGAGCTGGAGCGGCGCGTCCTGGGCGAAAGCGTCGTGGAGCTCGCGGATCTCAAGGGAGCCCCGCCCGTGGAGGCCTTCGCCGCCACCGACGCCTCGCGGGGAATCCTTGTGGTCAAAATCCGCGGCCGCGGCGCGTACGAGCAGCCGGAGGAGGTGGAGATCTTCTCCTCGGCGGCCTCCCTGCAGATCCTTCTCAAGGGCATGCGGCCGCCCCCTCTGCTGGACTTCGAGATCGACCCGGAGGCGTTCCGCCGCTGCGACGAGCTGGAGGCCTTCCGGAAAGGCCTGGCGATCTTCCCCCAGGCGGCGGACTGGCTGGGCCTGAGCCGGGAAGGCCGGCTGAGCCATGCCCGGAGCGCGGCCATGGACCTTCGCCAGTATCTTCGGGATCTGGCCGTCCTTCAGGATCAGGTCCGCTGGCGGCGCCGCCCGTCCGGCTGGGCACCCCGGATTCCGCAGATTCTCTTCCGCGACGGCCGGCTGCTTCCTTCGGACCATCAGATCGGCCTTTACGAGGACCGGACGCCTTACGGGGACTTGGTGCGCGAGCAAATCCGGGCCGCCGCCCTGGTCGTCCAGGCGCTGCGGATCGCTCCGTGCGTCTACATCGGAGTGGTCAAGGAGCCCGAGATCCATTTCCTGGCCCCCCTGGCCTTCTGGTTCGCCCGGGAGAGGCTGGGCGACGAGTGGGTCGAGGAGCGCATGATCATGAGGCCACCCATCGGGGATCCCCTGGCC
>JAGHYO010000144.1 GCA_017743605.1 Thermoflexus sp.
GCGAGTAGGGGGGCCGGCTGAGGATGGAGGATTTGCGTTACAATTAGGAAGGGTTTTTCACGTCCGCCCCGCATCCGATAGGGGCGGGATCGTCCAAAGGAGCAAGGAGGCGCTATGGCGAACGAACCGCGCAGGCTCCACCGATCCGCTGCGGACGGCGCTTCTGCAGCTGTCTCAACCTATGACGCCAGCCAAATCCAGGTCCTGGAGGGCCTGGAGGCGGTCCGCCGGCGTCCCGGGATGTACATTGGCTCGACGGACATCCGGGGCCTGCATCACCTGGTCTACGAGGTGGTGGACAACGCCGTCGACGAGGCTCTGGCGGGGGTGTGCACCCACATCCTGGTGGAGATCCTAGAGGACGGCAGCGTTCGGGTGACCGACAACGGCCGGGGGATCCCAGTGGATGTGCATCCACAAACCGGGCGGCCGGCCCTGGAGGTGGTGATGACCACCCTACATGCCGGCGGCAAGTTCGGGAGCGGCAGCTACAAGGTCGCCACCGGCCTGCACGGCGTCGGCGTCAGCGCCGTCAACGCCCTCTCCGAATGGCTCGAGGCCATCGTCCAGCGGGACGGCTACCGCTACCGGCAGCGTTACGAGCGAGGCCGGCCGGCCACGCCGGTGGAGCGGGTCGGGAAGGCGGATCCGCAGCGCTGGTATGCCCATCCGCGCTTCCCTCCGGCCCCGCAGGGGACCATCGTCTGCTTCAAGCCGGATCCTGAGGTCTTCCGGGGCGGGATCGACTACAAGTTTGAGACCCTGGCCCAGCGCTTCCGGGAGATGGCCTTCCTCACCCGGGGTCTCACCATCACCCTGGTGGATCAGCGAGAGGACCGGGAGATCACTTTCTACTTCGAGGGGGGCATCCAGTCCTTCGTCCGCTACATGAACCGCAACCGCCAGCCCCTTCACCCCATCTGGTATGTGGAGAAGAGCGTAGGGGACATCCTGGTGGAGGCCGCCCTGCAATATACGGATGCCTACAACGAGACGGTGCTGGCCTTCGCCAACAACGTGAACACAGTGGATGGAGGAACCCATCTGACGGGCTTCCGCGCCGCCCTCACCCGCACCCTGAACGATTACGCCCGCAAGACCGGCCTGCTCAAGGAGAGCGATCCCAACTTCACCGGGGAGGACGTGCGGGAAGGCCTCACCGCGGTCATCAGCGTGAAGCTCCCGGAGCCCCAGTTCGAGAGCCAGACCAAGAGCAAGCTGGGCAACGCCGAGGTGAAGGGCGCGGTGGAGTCCGTGGTCGGCGAGGCCCTGACCCGCTGGCTGGAGGAGAACCCCCGGGAGGCAAAGGCCATCATCCAGAAGTGCCTCACCTCCGCCCGCGCCCGGGAGGCCGCCCGCCAGGCCCGCGAGCTGGTCATCCGCAAGAGCGCCCTGGAATCCCTCACCCTGCCCGGCAAGCTGGCCGATTGCTCGGAGCGGGACCCGGCGAAGGCGGAGCTGTTCATCGTGGAGGGCGATTCGGCCGGCGGCTCGGCCAAGCAGGCCCGCGACCGCCATTTCCAGGCCATCCTCCCCCTGCGGGGGAAGATCCTGAACACCGAGCGCGCCCGCCTGGACAAGATGCTGGCCAACGAGGAGATCAAGGCCCTGATCTCCGCCATCGGCACCGGCATCGGGGATCAGTTCGACCTCTCCCGCCTCCGCTACGGGAAGATCATCATCCTGGCCGACGCGGATGTGGACGGAAACCACATCCGCACGCTGTTGCTCACTTTCTTCTTCCGACACATGACCCCCCTCATCGAGAGCGGCCACGTGTACATCGCCCAGCCGCCCCTTTACCGCATTGAGGTGAAGAAGACCAAAGAGGTCCTCTACGCCTACTCCGACGCCGAGCGGGACGAGATCTTCGCCAAACTGCGCAAGCGAGGCATCGACCCCTCCGACGAGCGCCAGGTGGTCACCCAGCGCTACAAGGGCCTCGGCGAGATGAACCCGGAGCAGCTGTGGGAGACCACCCTGGACCCGGCGCGGCGGATCCTGCTCCAGGTGACCATCGAGGACGCGGCGGAAGCAGATCGCGTGTTCGATATGCTGATGGGCGCCGCGGTGGAGCCCCGCCGCCGCTTCATCCAGGCCCACGCCAAAGAGGTGCGCAACCTCGACGTGTAAGGCGCATCCCAAAGAGCCAGATCCATACGCTGGGCGGACGCTTCGGGCGTCCGCCCAGCTTTTATGGGGAAAACCGAACCGGCCGGGGAGTGCCCTTATGATTCACGGGCCGGTGGGAAGCGCAGAGCGCCCGGCCTCCTCCACCGGAACAGCGACCGCCTCGCCGCCTCCCCGAAGCGGGAGGCGCGCGCCGTCCTCCCACCGGTAAAGGCCCACCCAGACCCTTAACGGCCCCTGAAGGAGCGTCTCCGGGAGCGGGATGACCCGAACCTCCCGGATGCGGTCGCCGGGTCGCCAGACCCCTGTGTTGTAGGCGCCCTCCGCGATCCCGCCATCGTGCTGGGCCTGCGGCGGGATGGCCGGAGGCCAGCGCGGCGCCTCCATTTCCCGGTAGACGTGGACGAAGACGCTGTAGTCTCGGGAGGGCTGCCCTATCGCCTCCCAGTCTAGCGTCACGGTGAGGACCCGACCCGCCCGCACCGCCATCCCTCCCTGCAACGCGATCCCGTCCTTGAAGACCGCGCGCAGATTCGAGCGCATCCGATCCGGCGGCTCCGCCCGCATCACCCGGTAGCGGGGGACGTTCTCCCCCGGCCAGGGGGATGGTGCCCACACCGAAAGCAGCGCGCCCGGGGGCAGCCACCGCCGCAGGAGCGGGACCTCCTCGTATTGCCAGCCGATGACCATCGCCGGAGCTGGGGGTGGATCGGGGGGGTCCTCCTCCAGCCGCCGGATCCGCACGCCGGATTCCCCCCAGAGGAGGTAGCGCATCTCCGCCCGCCCGGCCCATAGGCGCTCGGAGAGCACCACGATGCCGGAGGGCTCCGCGTGCCGGAAAGCCCGGATCTCCCGGGCCACCTCCCATGAATCCAGGGAAAAGGCCCCGCGCACCCGGGCCTGGGCCCACCACCCCGGATGGAAATAAGCGACGGCGTGCCAGGGGAAGCTGAGGCCGAGCCCGCCCCCGAGGAGGAGGGCCGCCGCCCAGGGCGCGCGGGCCCGGCGGGCCGCCGCCCCGGCGAGGGTCCACAGGCCGAGGGCAGCCCAGAGGACCACCACTGGCAGCGCCCCGCTGGCCCGCAGGTAATGGGGGGCTTCCGTAGCCAGGAACGTGGGCAGCAGCATGGCTACTCCCCAAAGGGCCGTGAAGGGCGCCCGGCGGAAGGCCTGGATCCCGCCGACCAGAAAAGCGAAGGCCAGGAGGGGATCGAAGACCGGGCGGCGCTCGGTGTTGTGGCGTGGATACGAGTCGCCTTGCCAGAAAAACATGCCGCCCACCTGCAGGGCCTGTTCCCTCGCCACCACCAGCCAGGGGCGCTCGCCGTTGAAGGCGGCCGTTTGCTCTCCGCGGAGGGTAAACTCCGCCGGGTGCGTGAGGAAATAGCCGATCAGGGGCGAGGCGGTTAGCAGCGCGCATCCCAGAAAGGCCCCGATGGCCCGGGCCCGGAAGCGGGCCGGCGCCCGCCAGCGCCCGAGGAGCAGACCCAGGGCAATGGGGACGACCGTCACGCGGGCGGCGAGGTAAGTGTAGAACCCCAGCCCCCAGATCCATCCGGCCACAGCCCAATCCCGCTCCCGGCCGCTGCGGGCGGCCCGGATGAAGGCCCAGACCGTGAGGGCAGCGGCCAGGGGGAACAGCCCAGCCCGGAACCCCACCCGGCTGAGGTTCAGCGGCCAGAGCAGGAAGGCCATCAGCGCCCCGCTCAGCGCGCCTACCTCCCAGCGCCGGGAGACCGTCCCGGCCATCCGGAAGACCGCGGCCACTGTGAGCAGGCCGATCATGCTGGCGATGAGCCGCAGCGCGTATGGGGTGGGTCCCAGGATGGCGATGGCGCCGGTTACCAAATAGATGAACAGGGGCTCGCGGCCGTTGTTCTCCGGGAAGAAGATCTGCGCCTCCCCCTGCAACACCCGCAGGGCGTCCAGTCCGTAATACGCCTCGTCATACCAAAGTCCGTAGGGGATATGGGGTAGGTCCAGCCAGCGGAGCAGAGCAGCCAGCAGGAGCAAGGCGACCGCTGCCGGCCATCGCATCCGGGTTCGTCGGGGCATTTTCCGGGCTCCACACCGCAGAAAGATGGGGCCAGAGGATCCCTACCAAGGGCTGAGCAGGGCATCCGAGCGCCTGCTCAGCCCTCGAAGGTGTCTCGGCTCCGGGTGGGGGCGCTCAGAACAGGGAGACCTCGCCGGCGATGATCTTGCGGCGCATCTGGTGGATGCGGGAGAGGTGCTCATCCACGACCGCCCGCACGGCCTCTTGGATCCCCGGGACGAGCCGACCGGAGCGGACCCGGACGGCAGCGTTGGCGATCAGCGGCTGATCCAGCGGCTTCCCGATCTGGGAGAGAAGATGTACGGTGGCCTCCCGGATCTCCGGAAGGCGGGCGACGATGTCTCGGGCGATCTCCAGGGCCAGCACGTTGTAGACCTTCCCGACGTGGGAGATGGGGTTCTTGCCGGCGGCGGCCTCCAGGCTGGAGGAGCGGAAGGGGGTGATCAGGCCGGTGATGCGGTTCCCCCGGCCGACCGCCCCATCATCCCCCATCTCGGCGCTGGTCCCGGTCAGGGTCAGGTAGAAATCCCCCCGCTCGGCGTGATCGGCGGTGTTGACATCGACCCGGACCGTTCGCCCCTCCAGGGCGGGGAGGCTGGAGACGAAGCGCTGCAGCGCCTCCTGCACCCCCCGCTTGGCTTCTTCATACTCCGCTGCATCATGCACCCGGGTGGCGATAAAGGGGACGGCCACGGTCAGGATGACCTGGTTCCCCTGGCGCAGCCCCATGACCTTGACGTCCTCGCCGATGGGGAACGCGTTGATCAGCTCGTGGTTGAGATACTGGGCGGCCCCGTAGACCGCCTCCTCCAGGCCGCTGCGGGGCCAGTGGGCGACGCCGAAGCTGGTGTCGTTGGCGGTCACCTGGTGGACGATGTCGATCAGCTCGCTGGCGCCGCGCCCGGCGAAGCAGTCGATGATCACATGCTTCACCGGGTCCAGGTAGCGCATGGTCTCCCGCAGGTAGGCCCGGGCGGCCTCGATGGCGATGGTCTCCATGGGGATCGCCTGGCCGTTGTAGTGAGGGGTGCCCCGGCCGGCGATCTGAATGCGGATGGGTTTCAGCAGCTCCCCGCCGCCGAAGCGCACCGAGACCTCGCCGGCGACCAGCTGGACCTTATCGAAGTTGTGATGCAGCGCGCCGCCCAGGCGCTCCTCGCACCAGCGGGTGTATTCCCGGCTGATGCGTTCGGCGATGCCATCGCACAGGCTGTCCGGGTGCCCGATCCCCTTCCGCTCCACGATCTCCACCGGAAGGTCTTCGATGTAAGGGCCGCTGGCCTCGGAAACCACAATGTTCCGCATCCGGGTCCTCCTTTATAGATGTGTTCATGATGCTTGAATCCCACCGAGGAGGGAGGCTCGTGCGCATCCCTCCGCCCGATTTGCTGCTCTCCGCACCGCGCGGCCCCCGCTTCGCCCGGCGGGACGTAGACACAAAAACACCCCGCCAGGAGGAGGGGCGAGGCAAAACAAAAGCCTCTTCTGGGAAGAAGAGGCACATCGCCGCTGCGGGCTACCTCATCTCCCAGACCGAACCGTCTGCCGGATTTGGCACCATCCCCGGGAGCGCTCCACTGGGGGGCGGCGTGCTCCCCGATCGGCCCTGATGCTCCGCGGGAGGTTGCCGAGGCTTCGTCGGGCCGGGTCCCTCCGCCTCTCTCGATGAGTGCCACGCTCTATTCGGTTGTCCCAGGATGAGGCATCGTCGCTTTCCGAGACGCCAGCATCCCTTTCGCGTTTATCTTACCACAACCAAGGGAAATGTCAACCGGATTCAA
>JAGHYO010000145.1 GCA_017743605.1 Thermoflexus sp.
GAGATCGCCGCCATGAACCTGGAGGGGGTTCGCATCTTCCTGCTCTGGGAAGACTTCATGCCCACCCCCGAGGCGGTCGATTCCCGTATGTTGGAGCGCCTACGCCAGGTTCTGGACTTGGCCGCGGCGAACGGGCTGCGGGTGATCGTCGCCCTCTTCACCGGGCACATGAGCGGCGTGAACTGGCTACCGCCGTGGCTGCTGGACGGCGATCGAGAGAGCGACCCTCGCTTCCGCCTGATCGCCGGCGGGCGCGTTGTGAAAAGCCGCATCCGGGATCTTTACGAGGACCCCTTCGCCCTCGCGGCGCAGATCCAAATGCTGGAGGCAGCCGCCCAGGCAGCGCGCGATCACCCAGCGCTGCTCGCATGGGACCTGGGAAATGAACCGGACCTGGTCCTGCGGCCCCGGACCCCCAAGGCCGCCGTCCGGTGGCTGGATACCCTCACCCGGTCTCTGCGCGCTGTCGACCCCATCCATCCCATCACCATCGGCTTCCACAGCCCGGTGCTGGAAGAGGACCTGGGGTTCCGGGTGCGGGCGCTTGCCCCCATGCTGGATTTCCTCTGCATGCATGGCTACCCGGTCTACGCGGCCTGGGCCCGTCATCCGCTGGATGAACAGGTTCTCCCCTTCCTGACCCGGCTCACCACCGATCTGGGTGGGAAACCGGTGCTGCTGGAGGAATTCGGGCTGCCCACCGCGCCGCCTGGGCAGCCCACCCGGCGGATCCCGATCCATCTGGAGGATCGATCGTTCGAGGTAACACTGATCTCGGAGAACGAGGCAGCAGACTTCTATGAACGGGCGCTGGAGGGGCTGGTTCAGGAAGGCGCCCAGGGCGCCTTCATTTGGTGCTTCGCCGATTACCATCCGGATCTGTGGGACCGGCCCCCATGCGACCGTTTGATCCACGAGCGGCATTTCGGGCTGCTGCGGCCCGACGGATCGCGCAAGCCGGCAGCGAACGTCATCGCCCGTTTCGCCGCGCGCCGGCGCCCGCTGGCTTCCCCGCCGTCCCCCTTGCCTATCCCTGAGGATTATGAGGACCGGCCGGGCGAAGCCCTCCGGTCGCTTTATGCCTCGTTCCTGAAGGCCCGTGGCTGCTCCGCACCGTAGGCGATTGGGGGTGGCGTCCGGCGGGGCGATCCCTTCGGTTGGCCCCCGCCGGACGCTGCCCCTGCGGTGGGCCTACTTGATCTCCACCACCGCCCCCACCGCCTCCAGCTTGGCCTTGGCGTCCTGGGCCGCCTCCTTGCTGACACCTTCCAGGACCGGCCTGGGGGCCGCCTCGACCAGATCCTTGGCTTCCTTAAGGCCCAGGTTGGTCAGCTGGCGCACCACCTTGATCACCTCGATCTTCTTCGGCCCGATCTCCTTGAGGATCACATCGAACTCGGTCTTCTCCTCAACGGCCGGAGCCGCCGCGGGGGTGCCTGGAGCGACCGCGGGCACAGCAGCGGCCACCGCGACGGGCGCCGCGGCCTTCACCCCCCAGCGCTCCTCCAGCAGCTTCACCAGCTCCACCGCCTCCAGCAACGTCAGGCTGCTCAGCTCCTCAACGAGTTTCTGAAGATCTGCCATCGGGAAGATCACCTCCAGGAGGATTATGGGGTTTGGGAAGCCTCCTTCAGTTGATCGGCTCGCGCCTGCAGCACGCCTACCACCTGCTGCAGGACCGCAGTGAGCGCGCCAGCCAGCTGGGCTGCGGGGGCCTGGAGGGCTCCCAGCACCTGGCCCAGCACCACTGGGCGCGGCGGCAGCTCGGAGAGCGCCTTCACGTCCTCCGGGCGCAGCCGGCGCCCGTTGAGCAGCCCACCCTTTACCTTCAGGATCTTGCTCTCCTCTGCGAACTCCAGGAGCGCCTTGGCCACGACGGGCGGATCCTCCAGGCAGAAGGCGGCGGCGGTGGTGCCCTGCAGCAGGTCTTCTGGCACTGCCCATCCAGCCTGTTGCAGGGCGATCCGCAGCAGCGTGTTCTTGGTGACGTGGAAAACACCACCGGATTTATGGATCTTCTGCCGGAGGCGATACGTGCTCATCGCGTCCAGCCCCCGGTAGTCCGCCAGGATCAGGGCCTGGCTGCGGGCGAGCAGCTCCCGATACCGCGCGATGATCTGATCCTTCTCTGCCCGCGCGAACGGCAAGCTTCACCTCCTGCGTAAGGTTTTCATCCCCGCCGCCTTCCCTGGAGGGGCAGCGAAGCGAGATCGCCGGAAAAACACCGCGCGCCCCCGTCAGCGCAGACGAGGGCGCGCAGAACCCCTTTCCAAGCCGCATAGGCCTTGGTGGAGAGGATCCTCCACGCCCTGCCTCCGCCGGCGGGGTTCCCCCCATTGAGCGTGCGCACCGGGCTTCAACGGCAGGGACCTTTTGGATATGCTGTTCGTTAAGCCGAAGCCTCCAGGGCCTGGGCGGCCACCGGGTCCACCTTGATGCCCGGCCCCATGGTCGCGCTCACCACCACCCTTCGGATATACGACCCCTTCAACCCGGAAGGACGAGCTTTCTTCACCGCGTCCATCAGGGCGGCGAAGTTCTCCAGCAGCTGCTCCACCGAGAAACCGACTTTGCCGATGGGCACGTGGAGGTTGGCGGTCTTATCCACCCGGAACTCCACCCGGCCGGCCTTGGCCTCCCGGATCGCCCGGGGCAGGTCCTCCGGGTTCACTACCGTGCCCGCCCGCGGGTTGGGCATCAGGCCCCGCGGACCCAGGATGCGCCCCAGGCGCCCTACCTTGGGCATCAGGTCCGGTGTGGCGATGGAGACGTCGAAATCCGTCCACCCCTCCTGGATCCGCTTGATGCCCTCGTCGTCACTGATCACGTAATCCGCCCCAGCCTCCTGGGCGATCCGCGCGGCCTCCCCGGCCGCGAACACCAGCACCCGCACCCGCTTGCCTAGCCCGTGGGGGAGAACCACCACCCCCCGGACCTGCTGGTCGGCGTGGCGGGGATCCACTCCCAGGCGCATGTGGACCTCTACAGTGCCGTCGAAACGCGTGTAGCTGGTTTCCTTCACCAGGGCCAGCGCCTCCCGGGGAGAGTGAAGGCGCTTGCGATCCACCTTCTTCAGGGCTTCCAGATATTTCTTGCTTCGCTCCCCCATCGCTGAGAACCTCCTGTGGTTTTAGCGGACCTCTCCGGTCCTCCCACAACCCATGGCGCGGGCATGCGCCGAGCTAATCTACGACCTGGATCCCCATGCTGCGGGCAGTGCCGACAATCATGCGCATGGCGGCCTCGACGTCCTCGGTGTTTAGATCCTTCATCTTCAATTCAGCGATCTCCCGGAGCTGCTGGCGAGTGATCTTGCCCACGATCTGCCGGTTCGGCTCCGAGGAGCCTTTCTCCACGCCCGCCACCCGACGGAGAAGGTCCGACACCGGCGGGGTCTTCAGCTCCATGGCGAAGGAGCCATCGGTATAGATGGTGACCTCCACCGGTACGATCTGCCCCGCCATGTGGGCGGTGCGAGCGTTGTATTCCTTGCAGAAGGCCATCACATTGACCCCATGGGGGGCCAGGGTCGGCCCGATCGGAGGGGCCGGGTTGGCCTTGCCCGCCTCGATTTGAAGTTTGATAATCGCCTTCACCTTCTTGGCCATCGACGAGCTCCTGAGAACAGGGTCCTCGAAAGCGGAAGAGGCATCCGACGCCTCGCGCTCGGATCAAAGGATCTCATCCACCGTCAAGATGAGGTCTGGAAACGCTTGTGGCGCCAGCCGATCCCCGCGCCCGAACTGCGTCACCCTCCGATACCCCTAGGGAGAAGGTTCCCGATACACCTCCACCACCTCCTCCTCCAAGTCCACCCACCAGACCTCTGGGATCCCCGATCGCGCGTAGAGGGGGGCCTTTACCTCTCGATCGAAGGCCGCTGAGCGTTCCATCACTTCCGCAATCAACAGCACGTCTTCGGGGCCCGGGTGGACGCCCGCGTAAAAATCCGGGCGAGGCCTCAGCAGCGCCACATCCGGTTGCGGCTCCAAACGCTCCCCCAAACGGATCGGGTTCTGGACATCGACGATCGCTCGGTCGCCCACCCCCTTCGAGAAGATCCGGTTCAGAAGCCGGACGCACCTCGCATGGCGGCTTCCGATCGGGCTCATCTGCACAATCTCCCCCTCGATGAGCTCAACCCGATCGTCCTCGGAGAGGATCCCCGCCTGGGTCATCCGATGATATTCATCCGCCGTGAACAACCGCCGTAGCGCCTGAACCGCCATCCCTTCCCCCATCCGCCCGGCAGGAGACCCCGCTCGGGGTTAGAGGCCCCCCCTCGGGTTTCAGATCTTCTCCACCTGGGTGAAATCCAGCTCCACTGGGGTCTCCCGGCCGAAGAAGGACACCAGGACCCGCACCTTCGCCTTGTCCGGGTCGATCTCGTCCACGATCCCCACGAAATCCGCGAAGGGGCCTTCGGTGATGCGGACCTTCTGGCCGGGTTTGAAGGTGACCCGGATGCGCGGGGATTTGCTCTCCATGCGCTTGAAGATCGCCTGGACCTCCTCCAGACGCAGCGGAGTGGGCTGGTTGCCCATCCCCACGAAGCCCGTCACCCCCGGGGTGTTCCGCACCACCGCCCATGAGTCCTCGTCCATGATCATCTCCACCATGATGTAGCCGGGATAGATCCGCCGGCGGACTGGACGCTTTTTGCCCTCTTTGATCTCAATCTCCTCCTCCTCGGGCACCACGATGTTGAAAATCCTGTGCTGCATGCCCAGGGAGGCAATACGCTGCTCCAGGTTGTGTTTCACCTTGTGCTCGGAGCCGGAGTAGCAATGCACCACATACCAGGCGGGCTCCACGGAGGCTTCCACCGCGCCTTCGCGGGGAGCTTGAGGGGATCCCGCAACGGGCTCCTCCGCTCCTTTTTTGGAAGGGGCGGGAATCGGTTCCTCGAGCTCCAGCTCGCGCAGCAGCTCCTCCAGCATCTCTGTATCGACTTCCACCGGCTCCTGTGGCACCGACCGCGCTTCTTCCATGGATCTCCTTTCCAGCGCATCACAGAGGAGGCCGGAGCGCTCCATCCTCACCGGACTGGTCTCACTCACGACTGAGGGCGAAAACGAGGGCTCCCAGGCCGAGCAGGCTCCCCACCACCGCGATCCCGAGCCGCAGGGGATCCTGGGGCGTGGTGAAGATCCCGCCGAACAGCCAGAAGAAGAAATAGTCGACCAGTCCCAGGAGGATCGACATGCCGATGGTGACCGTTAGGACCACCCCCGTTAACCGGTAGAGCTCCTGCCGGTCCGGCCAGCGGACTTTCTTCAGCTCCCCCTGGACCTCCCGCAGATAGCGCAGCAGGCCCCAGTCGCCCCGCAGCCACCGTCGGGTCTCCGCTACCTTCGCCACTGGACACGCTCCTTACAGGAGATCGCTCGGCAAGACGCCTTGGATTGCAGAGCAGCCTCTCCCCCTCTCAGGGGCCGAGATTGCCGTCCTCTTTACACAAATTGGGACACCGCTGAGCGGTGTCCCACCAGAGAACCTCTCAGGCAGGCCGGCCAGGACTCGAACCTGGAACCTGCGGATTTGGAGTCCGCTGCTCTGCCTGTTGAGCTACCGGCCTGCGCACAGAAGTAGGGGGAGATCTCATCGCGTCTCCCGATGCAGCACGTGTTTGCGGCATCGGGGGCAATACTTGCGCAGCTCCAGACGGTTCGGATCGTTGCTCCGGTTCTTCTGGGTCGTGTAATTCCGCTCCTTGCATTCTGTGCACGCAAGGGTGATCACCACCCGCACCTCTTTGGCCATTGCGCCCTCAACGGTCTCGATAGATTCTGTAGGGATTTACGCTAGGGCAGACTCAGGGGGCAATTGCCCCAATGCCTCGTTATTATTTTAACCGAAACGGGACCAGGATGTCCAGCCGCCGTAGGCCCTAGGGTGTGTCCCAAAATCGTCGGAGAATTTAAGCGGCCAGGCCGATTTCCTTCCA
>JAGHYO010000146.1 GCA_017743605.1 Thermoflexus sp.
GTCCAGGTTAGGGCCATGGCCACCCCCACCTGATCTACTTCCTCCGCCCGCCCATAGTCATATCGGGGTGGCCCCAGATACCGTTCCAAAACGGCAGGGGTGATCCCTCGCCGATGCGGCTTCCCCTCCGCCACCAAGCGCGCCGTCTTGCGGCAAATGGCCGCGATCTCGCGCTCTAGGTTCCGCACCCCCGCCTCGGAGGTGTACTCCCGGATGATCCGCCGCAGGGCCCCATCGGGGATCTTCAGGGGGATCCCCGCCAGACCGTTCTCCTCGATCTGTCGAGGGATCAGAAACCGCCGGGCGATCTGCACCTTCTCCCCCTCAGTGTAGCCCGGGAACTCGATGACCTCCAGCCGGTCCCGCAGCGCCGGCGGCACCGTGTCCAGGATGTTGGCGGTGGTGATGAAGAGGGCCCGCGAAAGATTATACGGGATCTCCAGGTAATGGTCTGAGAAGGCGTGGTTCTGCTCGGGATCCAGCACCTCGAGCAGCGCTGCCGCTGGATCCCCCCGGAAGTCGGCCCCGATCTTGTCGATCTCATCCAGCATGAAGACCGGGTTGATGGTCCCCGCCCGGGCCATGCCCTGCAGGATCCGCCCTGGCAGAGCGCCGATGTAGGTTCGACGATGTCCCCGGATCTCCGCCTCATCATGGATGCCCCCCAGGGACACCCGCACGAACCGCCGGCCCAGGGCCTCGGCGATGGCCTTCCCCAGGGAGGTCTTGCCGGTCCCCGGCGGCCCCACAAAGCACAGAATGGGGCTGCGGCTGCGGTCCCCTGCCAGCTTGCGCACCGCCAGGAACTCTAGGATGCGCTCCTTGGCCTTCTTCAGCCCGTAGTGATGCCGCTCTAGCACCGCCGCCGCGTGGGCGATGTCCAGGTCGTCCTCGGTCTCCTCCGTCCAGGGCAGCTCCAGGATCCAGTCAATGTAGGTGCGGACGATGCTGACCTCCGGGGAGAGCGGCGGCATCTGGGCCAACCGGTTGAGCTCCTTCTCCGCCCGGGCCCGCACCTCCTCTGGGAGGTTCTTGGCCTCGATCCGCTCCCGTAGCTCCTGGATCTCTTGGGTGTAGACGTCGGCCTCCCCCAGCTCGTGCTGGATGGCCTTCATCTGCTCCCGCAGGTAGAACTCCCGCTGAGTCCGGTCCACCTCCTGCTGCACCTGGGCCTGGATCTTGTTCTCCAGCTCCAAAACGTCTAGGAGCCGTGCCAGCAGGATCGAGAGGCGCAGCAGCCGCGCTGAAGGCTCAAAGATCTCCAGGAGCTCCTGCCGCTCCGCCGTCTTCAGGTTCATGGTGCTGGCGATGAGATCCGCCAGCCAGCCGGGCTCCTCGATGTTCATGGCGAAGACATACGCGTCCTCCGGGACCGCCCGGTCCAGCTGCACTACCCGCTCGAACTGGGAGAGGACGGCTCGCATCAGGGCCTCGGTGGCTGGCGGCCGATCTGTCCGCTCGAAGATCGGGTGAACGCGGGCCCACAGGTAGGGCTCCTGCTGCAGGAACTCCACCACCCGGATCCGCTGTTGACCCTGGACCAGGACGCTGGTGGTGCCGTCGGGCATGCGCAGCACCCGCGCCACCGAGACCAGCGTCCCCACGGTGTAGAGGTCCTCCGGGGTGGGGTCCTCGACGTCCTCCGCCCGCTGGGTGAGAACCACCAGGGGCTCCTCCCGCTGGACGGCCGCCTCCACCGCCCGCAGGGATTTGTCGCGGCCCACCCGCAACGGGGTTACCATGCGAGGGAAAACCACCACGTCCCGCAGGGGGAGGACCGCTGCCTCCATCCACTCCTCCCCTTCCAGTCGCTGGTCCGGCGCCTCCTCTCCCAGAACCGGCTCTGGGGCCATCCCGCTCTCCTTCCTCCCGGGACGTTTCCCTTCGCTTTTCATCTGCCGTTTTCCAGGCCATCGAGATTCTATCACACGGGCCGGGAGAGGGGGAGCCCCGGATCGGCTCTCCCCCCTGGGCCGGACAGCAGCCGTCCGCTTAGGCGCATATGGAAATCAGGCTCTGTAGGCGCTTTCGCGCCAGCGCCAGCTTCCGCCGACGCACAGAGTGGGGTTTTCCGGTCAGCGCAGGCCGACCGTTGACCGAAGGCCTTCGAAGGTCGAATTCATCCGACGCGTAAGCCAAGTTCATTCAGCGAAGGAAAGCGGCCTTCATCGCCCCCCGATCCGAAGGGGAAGGGGATCCACCTCCGGCATGGGCATCCCGCCCCGCGCCGCCCATGCTTCCCGAGCCTCCGCGACCACGAACAGGGAGCCGGTAACCAGCACCGGCCCCCCGGAGGCGATGGCCTCCTCGAAAGCCTCCGCCACCGTCCCTCGGACCCGCGCCGGGAGGCCGAGGGCCCCTGCAGCAGCCGCGAGAACCGTAGGATCGGCCGCCCGGGGATGTCGAGATCGGGTGAACCATGCCTCCCCTACGAGGGGTCGCAGCGGCCTCAAGATGACTCCTGGATCTTTGTCCGCTGAGACCCCAAAGACCAGCCCCCAGCGGCGCCCCGGGAAGACCTCCAGGAGGGTCTCCGCCAGGCGGGCGGCGGAGGCGTCGTTGTGAGCCCCATCCAGGACCACCGGCGGCTCCTCCTGTAGCACCTCGAACCGGCCAGGCCAGCGCACCCGGGCCAGCCCCTCCGGGATCGCCGCATCGGGGAGCGACCTGCCCTGCGCCCGCAGCTGGAGGGCCGCTAGGGCCGCCAAGGCGGCGTTCTCCCACTGATGGCGGCCCAGGAGGGGAAGGCGGACCATCCATCCAGGCCCATCGGGCGGGCGGATCTCCCCCCCCTGTCCCGCCGGCGAGATCTCCCGAGGGCCATACCACCATCCATCCAGGGTCAGGAGAGGGGCCCCGCGCTCCGCCGCCACTCGCCGCAGCACCGCCATCGCTTCCTCAGCTTGAGGGGCGGTCCCCACCGGGACCCCCGGCTTGATGATGCCGGCCTTCTCGAAAGCGATGTGGGAGAGCGTAGGGCCCAGGATCTCCATGTGATCCATGCTGAGGGCGGTGATCAGGCAGACCGCCGGGGAGACCACGTTGGTGGAGTCCAGCCGCCCCCCCAGGCCCACCTCCACCACAGCGATCTCCACCTCAGCCTGTGCGAAGGCGAGAAAGCCCATCGCGGTCAGGATGTCGAAGACCGTGAGGGCCGGATCCGCTGCGATCTCCGGGCGCAGGCCTTCGAAGAGGTCCACTACCGCCGCCGGGGGGATGGGCTCCCCGTGAATGCGGATGCGCTCTCGCATCGTGTGGAGGTGGGGGGAGGTGTAAAGGCCAGTGCGGTAGCTGGCAGCCCGCAAGATGGCCTCCACCATAGCGGCCGTGGACCCCTTGCCTTTGGTGCCTGCAATGTGGACCACGGCGTAACGTCGGTGGGGGTTGCCCAGCCGCTCCAGCAGGCACCGGATCGGCTCCAGGCGGAAAGCCTCCGAGAGCCGGGGCCGGCGGACCTCGAAATCCGCCCGGCCGAAGAGCTCGGCCAGGACCTTTGCATAGGCCGTCTCGATGTCGTTCACGACCTGCTCCTCCCTCTTCGAGACGGAACGCCCTAGGAGAGCGCGCCTGGGGTGGATAGAGAAACCGCGAAGCGCTCAGCGGCTCCGGCGGGGTCTTCGCCCGCACATTCGCAAGTGGGAACGCTCAGATCGCCGGGCGTTGACCCCTACGCGGGACATTTCGTTTCAATCACAGGGCCTGAAGGACACATATTTCGCAGCCGGATAGATGTCCTCCTTCAGCTCCAGGCAGGCTTCAAAGATCTCCGGGATAGAGCGACTGGCGAGCCGTATCTTCAGATGATGCTGAACGTGATCGACATCCCGCGAATGATCCGCTGCCCCATGCAGATCCTCGCATCCACCGTGATGTGATCCAGCTCCCCCATCCACCTCCTCCCGTCGATCGTGGATCCCGGAAGAGCGCTGAGCACCGCTCGGAATGATCCTTGGAGACCGGGCGATTCCCGAACTTCAGCAGAGCCCTCAAGCACTTTTCCACGCACTGTTGTGCGAAGAGGGCGACGACGTGGGTCAGGGCCTCATCGTCCAGGATCCGCCCGATCGTCCGGAGGTTGGCCTCCGCCGATCTCAACCATTCCTGGGCAATCTCCCGATTCACGCCACACAATCCCCGTTTCCTGAATCCCCTAAGCTGGAGAGACCCCGCTCCGGAAGAATCGCCTATTCATCGGCCGCGTGCACACGATCCGGTCCATCGGGATGCACAATCAGAGTTCCCGGAGCGCCTGGGAAGCCCGCCGCACCCGCTCCCGCCTCTCCCCGTGGCTTTGAGAAAAAAATCATCGTTGGTGGCGATATAGAGGCCAACGTCGCTGTACTTCGTCGGGCATCCTTAGGCGTAGATTCTGAATGAGGATCACCTGCTCGGGATCCAGCGGCCGGAGCCGTTCTGGGATCTCCCGCTTGAGGTCCTTCATCTCCATCCTTTTATCTTGCCCCTCTCCTGAATCGGTAAGGGGTCTTCCCCCTCCGCGGATCCGAATGCGCCGCCCACGGCGAAACCGCCTCCGCCCCTGCCTTTGCCGGATGCAGCATCCCCTGCCAAGGCATAGCTTCCATCACAGGTCGTGGAAGAGCTCGGCGACGTCCGTCTCGAGGCCAGGGATCAGACAGCTGCGTACTCGCCCCATCCCGCGCACCCCTTCCAAAAGCGCTAGCCCCTTCTCCTCCAATCCATATATCTCCACCATCTGCGTCTCTGGATCCACAACCCAGTGTTCTTGCACACCCGCCTGCCCGTAATCATAGGGCTTCTCGAAAAGATGTGAGTGCGCCGTCAGTGGCGAAACCGCCTCCACCGCCAAATCCGACGCCCCTTCGATGTGCGTCTCCCGCAGCCGATCTGCACGCTCTTGCAACACCATCAGCAGATCCGGCGGATAGGCTATGTCCTCTCCCGGCCCAGCCTGAAGAACCGCTTCCACAAGATGCGGGAGCAGGCGTAATGAGATCTTTTGACGTTTGCACGAAGGCACTGGGCTCGGCGCGGGCACCTCCTAGATCAGGATTTTGTAACTCGGCTAGCCCTCAGCTTGCCCCCGGAAGGCCTCATTGCGCTCAAGGCGAACTTCCTCCATCGCCATGGCTCGCGCCATTTCCCATTTAATTCATTCCACGCTCAGAACCTTCTCCCCTCGAATCCTTTCTCCCGACGCCAGCGCAAGAGGGCCCGGCAGGTGCTAGCGAAGACCAGGGGGGAGGGTAGCCGGTTCGGCGGGAAGAAGCCCGCCTCCAGGGCGTCGTCCCCTGGCCGCAGATCCCCTCCAACCGGCACTCCCCGATACACAATGAACACCGCAGGACCCCGGGGATCCGTCGGGACGGCGAAGACGTCCAGCAGGCCGCAGATGCGGATGAGCAGCCCGGTCTCCTCCCGGCATTCCCGAATGGCCGCCGCCACCGGCCCCTCGTCGATCTCCACGAACCCGGCCGGGAGGGCCCAGCCCCCCTTGCCCGGATCGTAACGCCGGCGCACCAGCAACACCTTCCCTTCGTGCTCCACCAGCGCCCCCACCGCCACCTTGGGATCGTAGAACACGATGTAGCCGCAGGCCGGGCAGACCGGTCGCTCCCGACCGAAGAGGAACTGCTGGGTCAGGCGGGCGCCACAACGAGGGCAGAAGACAAAAGGACCGATCATCGGGAAGATCCCGCAACCAGGCCGGCTCCGGGTTTACGCAAAGCCCGTCCCCTCCTCCGGGGGGCCTCCATCGGGGGCGAAGCGGAGCACCGGGCCTTCGAGGCACAGCACCCGGCCTTCCCGCTCGCAGGATCCACACAGGCCGATGCCGCACCGCATGTAGGCCTCGTAGCTGAGCTGGGCGGGGAGGCCTCGCTCGGCCGCCAGGGCCCGCAAGGCCTCCAGCATCCCCTCCGGGCCGCATCCGTAGA
>JAGHYO010000147.1 GCA_017743605.1 Thermoflexus sp.
GCACCGGCGGCTTGCAGCTCGGCGTCCGCTCGGGTCCGCAGCGCCTCCAGGATCTCGGATTCCGTCCAGCTCTCCTCCATCATCTCCCGGATCCATCGTCCCCAGTCCCACAGCCGGCGCTCCAGATCCTCCCAATGCCACTCGATGTCCTCGTGGAAGGCCCCGAAGTGGGTCAGGCACAGGGCCTGGGCCTTCAGGGCGCGCAGCCGGGCGATGCTGGCCGACCAGGCCTCCAGGTCCAGCTCCGGCGGCGGGGTAGGCGGGCGGACGTAGCGAACGCCAGGCAGGCGCACTCCCGCGATATCCCCGGTGAAGAGGAGACCGGTGGTCTCGTCGAGGAAAGCGTGGTGGTGTCGAGCGTGTCCGGGGGTATCGAAGGCCACCAGGGCGTGGCCGGCCACGCGCAGGCGTTCCCCATCCTGAACCACCTGCACGCGGTCGCAGGGGACTGGGATCACCTTCCCCCACAGCGGCTCCAGCATGTCCCCGTAGATCCGGGCGGCGCTGGCGATCAGCCGGGAGGGGTCGATCAGGTGCGGGGCGCCCACCGGGTGGACGTAAACCTTCGCCCCGGGCAGGCGCTGGGCCAGGAACCCGGACGCCCCCGCGTGGTCGAGATGGATGTGGGTGACGATCAGGTGTCGCAAGGCCTCCAGAGGCGCGCCGGCTGCCTGGATTCCCTCCAGCAGGTGCTCCGCGCTGGAGGTCGGCCCGGTCTCTACCAGGGCGGCCTCCCGGCCGTCATAGATCAGGTAGGCCGCGATGACCTGCGGACGGCCGTGGAAGTGAAGGTCGATGGCAGTGACGCCTTCGGCGACCGGGTGCAGGGTGTAGGGCATCGTTCTCACCTCCCCTAGAGCGGCGGACGGGCTCTCCGTCTCCCGCCGATCTTACCCCGAACCAAAGGGCGCGCCTAAATCCTCGTTCCGGCCAGGCGGCCTTCAGCGTGCGGGATCCGCCAGTTCTTCATCGAAAGTGACCTCTTCCTTTCCCTGGAGCTTGTCGATCACTTTCTCCACGATCAGGCGGAGGTGACGGGAATGCTGCACGAAATCCAGGCGGTCCGCCGGGATGGTCAGCACGGGACAGAGATCAAATCGCCGGATCCAGTCCTCGTAGAGCCGGTTCAGGCGCTCTAGGTAATCCGTGGGGATCTCCTGCTCGAAGGCTCGCCCGCGCAGCGCGATGCGATGCCGCAGCGTTGGGATGGAGGCTTGTAGATAGATCACCAAGTCGGGCGGCGGGAGGAACAGGAGCAGAGTCTCATAGAGTTCCCGGTAGACCCGCCAGTCCCGTTCGCTCAGATCCCCCTGCTCATAGAGGTTTCTGGCGAAGACCTCTGCGTCCTCGTAGATCGTGCGATCTTGGATCACCGGATAGGGGCGCTGGAGCAGCAGCACGTGGTGCCGGAGCCGGCGGCTCAGGAAGAAGACCTGGGAATGGAAACCCCAGCGGGCCATGTCCCGGTAGAAGTCGGCGAGATAGGGGTTGTCGTCCACCGCCTCGAAGAAGGGCTCCCACCTTAGGGCCTGGGCCAGCCGCTCGGTCAGGGCGGACTTTCCCACCCCGATGTTCCCGGCGATGGCAATGAATTTCTTCCCGGAAAGCCTGTGGTCTGTCAATGGAACCCCCCTCTGAGACTTGCTATACCTTACGATGAGTCGACACGGGTGGATGTCAGGCGATGCTGGTGATGCTCCCACACAAAGCGATGGCCCACCGCCCGGAAGGCCCCCCAGCCGCGCCACGGCGGGTCCAGGGATTCGAGGCGCCGCGCGATCTCCGGGAGGGTTCCCGGTGGGACCCAGCGGAAAGCGGCGATCTGCTCTCCGGGATCGGCGGGTCGGGGCTCCCCCTCAGTGCGAACGTAGAACACGAAAGAGACGAAGGTTGCCTCCAGGTCCCGGCGGTCCGCAGCGGGATACAGGGCGTAGGTGATGAGCCCCCACCATTCGGCGGCTTGCACCGGCAGGCCGGTCTCCTCGGCCATCTCCCGATGCAGCGCCTCCCATGCGGTCTCCGCCCAGCCGATGCCGCCGGTGGGGAGACGATAGGCCTCCGGAGGGTAGAAGGCCTTGGTGTGTACCAGGAGATCGCCTCTCGGGCGCTGGACCACCAAGAGCACCTCCCCGCGTCGGCGGTCCAGGCTGCGGCGCACCTCATCCCACCAGCTGCCGCCGATCACCTCTGCGTGATGATAGGGTTGGGGGCCGAAGCGAGCGGTCAGCGTCTCCAGCTCCGATGGGGCGATCAGCGGTCGGTTCAGGCGACCCATTTTGCCTGTCCTTTCGCCTCGGACGAAAAGCCTGAAGCCGCGACAGGAATACGCAGCCAACGGCGTATATGATACATCATCCGGTCGGTCTTCCGGGCGTCCAGCTGATCCGGGGGTGGTGTCATCTAGGACCGGAAATCCCTGCCGCAGGTCCACAAAGGACTTCGCTTCCTGCCACGGCATCTCTTTGTCGGGAGGCGGTCGGGAAAGCAGGTGGGTGAAGGCATCATGAGCCGGGGCGTTCTCCTCCTTCGGGGCACCGCGAGCCGTCTCAATGCTGATGACGATCTTCTAAGCGATGACCCGGCATGGGATGGAATCCGGGGCATCGCACTGAGATCAGCTCGTCGGCCTCGCCTCTCCCAGACACAGTGGCACGGAGCGGGGTGCACAGTCAACTGCCTCACTCCCAATCACGTCGAAATCTCGACATGCAGGGACATAGCACGATCCACCCGACTGAACGAGCATCTCCCGAAGCCCAAATCGGTGAGGGAACCTGGATTTGGCATCACGCTCAGGTCCGAGAGGGAGCCAAAATCGGCCGGAATTGCTGCATTGGCAAGAACGTGTATATGGGCTTTGATGTGATCATCGGGAACCATGTGAAAATCCAGAACAATGCTTCCATTTTCCACAGAGCAATCATCGAGGATGGGGTTTTCATCGATCCTCATGCCTGCTTGGACAACGATAAAATTCCCTGAGCGATTCCCCCTGCGGGTAAATTGAAAAGCGGCCAGGATTAGGAAGTAGGTGGAATTCTGGTGAAATATGGCGCCTCCATGGGGGCTGGTGCGGTGATCCTTCCCAACGTGACCATCGGTCGTTTCGCGAGGGTAGGAGCCGGTGCAGTGGCGACGCGGGACGTGCCCGACTGCGGCCTCGTGGTGGGAAACCGCCCGGCGGGTCGGACGTGTGGGCCGATGCGGCCACCGACTCCGACCCCAGGGAGCGAGCGCTTAAAGGATGGTGACGGTGTGCGATGTCTGCAATAAAGAACACGAGTTCCCCGAAGAGGAGCGATGATCCATGTCGCCCGCTCTATCATCAGTAATGAGAAAAACAAGATGTTCTTGCCGTTCTGGAGGGCAGCCAACTGGACCAGGGCGAAAAGATAGGAGCTATGGCTTGTAAGGCGGCCTCCCACGGAAGTTTGCAAGGAGGATGCCAGCTTCGATGGGAAAAGGGACGGGAAGGATCAAGGGAAATTTTCCCCTGTGGATCCGGCCAGCGAGCCTGGGGCGTGCCGTTGTGTGCGAAGAGGGGCGGCCCAGCGGTTCATCCCTGAAGGATCTTGGCCGTCTCCAGTGGCTGCGCGGCCTGTTCCCGAAGCGGCGTGTGAAAGCGATCCGGGTGGAGAAGGGCGGTTAGGAGCTCGACGCCATCAATGGTGCGGGGGCCTGGGCGGCTGAAGTAGGCTGAGGCCTCGAGGGCATAGACCTGTCCGTTGCGCACCGCGGGGATCTGTGGCCAGAAGGGCAGACGGGTGAGGAGGGGATAGGATTCGACCGCCTCGGCCAGGCGATATCCACACGGGATCAGGCCGATGACTTCCGGCGCAGCCGTGAGGACCTCCGCCCACTGGATACGACGGGAGGGCTCGCCGGGGCACCCCAGGACCTCCCGCCCACCGGCGATCTCCACCATCTCGGGGACCCAGTGACCGCAGCAGAAGGGAGGATCCAGCCATTCGAGGAGCAGCAAATGCGGACGGGGGGCGCCAGCCACGGCTTCTTCCACGCGGGCCAGCCGGCACCGCCACGCCCGGAGGAGGACCTCCGCTCGCTCGGGCACCCCGGCGGCCTCAGCGATCTGTTGCACGCACTCAAACAGATCCATCAGGCGGTAGGTGTTGACGGCGATCACCCGGGGCGGCCAGCGGAGCCGGCCCGAGGCCCGGAGGGCCTGGCCCATGGGGACGGCGCAGACCTCACACAGGGCCTGGGTGAGGATCAGGTCAGGTGCCAGCGCAGCCAGTTGTGCTTCGTCGATGGTATAGAGAGGCTCGCCCCGCCGTGCCTTCTCCCGGACCGCCGCGTCGATGGCGGCGGGGTCCGTCAGCCCCTCGGGCAGCGCGCTGCGGGTGAGGCGGGGAAGGCCGGCCACCACCTCCGGTGGGAAATCGCATTCGTGGGAAACCCCGACCAGATGATCCGCCAGCCCTAAGGCGCAGACCAGCTCGGTGGCTCCGGGGAGCAAGGAGACGATGCGCATCCTTCAGCCCTCCGTGGACATGATGGGGGCGGCAATGGTACGGGCGGGCCGCCGCCTCTCCCAGAGCCGGCAGAAGGCGCAGATCCCGGGCGCGGAGGTGGGCTGCCCGCACCTGTCACAGGCGTGCAGCTCCGCCTCGTCGGCCGCGAAGCGGATCTGTCCCTCCTCCCGAGCCTTGAGGAAGCCCAGGTAGAGGCGGAGCTTCGTGCCGGGGCGCTCCTCCTCCAGCTTCGCCAGCCACTCTTTGTAGGCGATGCTGGTGGAGCCCTCGGCGTAGGGACATTCGTCGTAAATGTAGTCGATGCCTTGCAGCAGCGCGTAGGCGGCGGTCTCCCGCTCGTAGAAGCGGCAGAAGGGTTTCACCTTGCGGGCGAAGCCGGGGCGGGAGGCGGGCAGCACCGGGCCCTGGCGGGCCAGGTAGCCGACCTGCCAGTTCATCACGTTGCCGAACAACACCGCCACCTCATCGTCCAGGTTATGGCCGGTGGCCAGGGCGGCGTAGCCCTCATCATAGGCCACGCGGTTCATAATGTAGCGCTTGATCAGCCCGCAGACCGCGCATGGCTTATCCCGGCCGCGCAGGGTCCGGGCGGCAACCTCCGGGATGGTCTCCCCGTAAACCTCCTCGACGTCCACCACGATCAGGCGGGCGCCGGGCCAGCGCTCGGCCACAAAGCGGTGGCATTTCTCATAGGACTGGTCGGAGTAGCGGATGCCGCCGTCGATGCCGAGGCCGATGTAGAGACCATCGGCCTGATAGCCCAGGCGTAGCAGCACATCCCACAGGCTCAGGGAGTCCTTGCCGCCTGAGACTGCCACCAGCACGCGCTCCGAGCGATCGAACATCCGGAACATCCGGATGGTGCGCTCCGTCTGTTCCACGAACCACTCTGGGTAGTGCGCTTCGCAGAGCGCCAGCCGGTGCTGGCGCATCATGATGGCCGCCTCACGGCCGCACTTCCGACATCGGATCGCCATAGCCGAAGGTCCCTCCACGTGCCCGATGGGCAATGGCCTAAGCCCCTTGAGAACCCGCCCCGTCGGAAGTCCAGCGCCATTCTAAACAAGATATGTCCTTTTGTCGAACACTTCGCCGGTTCTTACCATGCCTTGGCATCCAGGAGCGGGGCTGCAGTTCTGGATCCGGCGGAGATGGATTGACAAACTGCTCACACCCGCGTTGTCCTGCCTTCTGGAATCGGCGCGGTAGGAGAGCTGGAGGACCGGGGATGACCCCTCAGATCATCGAAGAGTTGCTTCGAGACCCTGTGTTCCGCTTGAAGTTCTTAGAGCTCCTGGATCGGGATCCGGCGTTCTGGGAGGAGGTGCGCCGCAAGCTGCTCACGGATGAGCTCCTCGCCCTCCCGGAGCGCGTGGAGCGC
>JAGHYO010000148.1 GCA_017743605.1 Thermoflexus sp.
CGGCCACGGCCGCCCGCAACATGCGCCCGAAGGCGGGGTCCGCCGCATCATGCGGGCGGAAGGCCCGAGGGTCCGCCCGCTGCACAATGAAGACGATGAAGGCACGGGCGCCCGCCGCGCAGGCGGCCTGAAGCGCTGATAGATGGTGCCGCCCCCGCTCCGTTGGGGCGTCCGGGAAGAGGCCCTCGCCTCCCTCGACCAGGGTAACGCTTTTCACTTCCACGTAGGCCAGGCCCTCCGGACCCTCCAGGCGGAAGTCCACCCGAACCTCCCCCAGGGAGGGCTCCGGGATCAGACGGATGTCGCTGCGGAAAGGCGCCAGCCGCCCTTCGGCCCAGGCTTCCCGGAACAGGGCGTTGGGAGCCCGGGCGTCCGCGGAGACCAGGGTGCCGTCCGGGAGGGCGACGAGCCGGACATCATAGCGGGTGCGCCGCCGGCCCTCCCGCCGGGCCAGCCACATCAGATATCCCGGGACCAGCAACTCGCGCAGGCGGCCGGAGTTGGGCAGATGCGCGCGCGTCCGGCGCCCGCCCAGGCGCACCTCCACGGTGAACCGGTTGAGGCGGCGCAGGAACACCGCCGGGGTCAGGGGCGGCCAACGCATGGGGACAGGGCTCACAGGATCAGCATGGCGTCGCCGAAGGAATAGAACCGATAGCCTTCAACGATGGCCGTCTGATAGGCCCGGCGCATGAGATCATAGCCCATGAAGGCAGCCACCAGCAGGAGCAGCGTGGAGCGGGGGAGATGGAAATTGGTGATGAGGGCGTCGACGGCGCGGAAGGCGAACCCGGGATAGATGTAAAGATCGGTCTCCCCCTCGAAGGGCCCCACCGTCCGCCGGGGGCAGACGTCCTCCGGGGAGCCACCCGGGCCGTAACGGGCGGCGGTCTCCAGGACCCGCACCGCGGTGGTGCCCACCGCGACGATGCGCCCGCCCTCCAGCCGGGTTCGGTTGATCTGCTCCGCCGTCTCCAGGGACAGGATGCACCACTCCCGGTGCAGCGGGTGCTCCCGGACATCCGAGGTCTCGATGGGGCGGAAAGTATCCAGGCTGATGTGGAGGGTGACGAAAGCGGAGCGGATGCGATGCTCCTGCAGGCGGGCCAGCAGCTCGGGGGTGAAGTGCAGCCCGGCCGTCGGGGCAGCCACGGAGCCCGGCACCCGGGCGTAGACCGTCTGGTAGCGCTCCGGGGCGTGAAGGGGCTTCCGGATATAAGGGGGAAGGGGAATCACGCCCAGCCGCTCCAGCCAGCCCTCCGGAGGAGCGGAGAATCGGAGCAGGCGGAGCGGCCCCTCGCCCTCGGCCTCCACCTCCGCCTGGAGATCGATGGGCCGATTGCCGGAGAGCAGCTGCAGCCGCAGGCCCGGGCGGACGCCTCGGCCTCGCACCATCGCCCACCAGCGATCCGCTGCCACCCGCTGCACCAGCAGGAGCTCCACCCGCCCACCGGTGGGCTTGACGGCAAACAGGCGCGCCGGGATCACCCGGGTGTCGTTGAACACCAGCAGATCTCCTGGCCGCAGACATTCCACGATCTCGCGGAAGATCCGGTGTTCGATCTTCCCGGTCGCCCGGTCCACCACCATCAGCCGTGAGGCGTCTCGGGGCTCGACGGGCTCCTGGGCGATGCGATCGGGCGGCAGCTCGTAGTCATACGCTTCCAGGCTCAGGAGATCCTTCAGCTCCATAGCGGGCGCGATACAGATCCAGAAGGGTCCGGAAGCCTTCCTCTCCCAGCACCCATTTTACTTCCTGATCAAAGATCATGAACAGCGGGCGGGCTGTCTCTGCGGGTTGTTGGCAAGAGGCCTCGGCGTAGAGCTCGTTCTCATCGTCCAGGATCAGCTGACCCTCCCACAGGGTGAGCGGGTAGAGGGCGCAATGAAGGGGCTTGAGGGCCCACGGGTGCATGCCCGCCTCGGCCGCCGCCACCTGCAGCCCGCACCGTCCGTCATCCAGCAGGAAAACACAGGATTGGCCTGCTGGGTGGTTCGGGTTCTCGACGATCGTGGTCCCCACCCAGTAGCCTGCGGGCGGCGTGTCGTCCCATTCCGGTTCCGGGTCGAACCAGCGGCTCGGGTCCTGGCGGTCCGGTGGCAGGACCCGCTGGATGAGTTCGGCATAGCGGAGGATCTCGTCCCGCTGTTCCACCCGAACCCATACCCCGTAGGCGCAGCAACGCCCCCGACAGTAGGCGGGGCCGCACCGTTGCACCGGCCGGGGCTCCAGCAACCGGGGGTCCACTCGAATCCCATGGATCTCGATGGTCATCCCAGCCATCCTCTTCAACCTGCGGCGGAGAGCTATGCGATCACAAACTTCCCATCGCGGTAAAGGATCTCGCCGTCCACCACGATCTCCCCTTCTTTCAGATCGCAGATCAGGTCCCAGTGGATAGCGGACTGATTGGTCCCTCCGGTCTCCGGATAAGCAGCGCCCAGGGCGAGGTGGAAGGTGCCACCGAGCTTCTCGTCAAAGAGGATGTTGCGCGTGAAGCGACGGATGGCGAAATTCGTGCCGATCCCTAGCTCCCCCAGCCGCTGGGCGCCCTCGTCGGTCTCCAGCATGCGGTGGAGGAAGGCCTCGTTCTTTTTGGCCGTGGCCTTCACCACCCGCCCCCCCTCGAAGACCAGCTCCACGCCGTCGACCTCCCGGCCGCCGTAGAGGGCCGGGTAGGTGAAACGGACCCAACCCTCGGTGACAGTCTCCTCGGGGCCAGTAAAGATCTCGCCGTCGGGGAAATTGTGGCGGCCGTCGGCGCTGATGAAGACCCGCCCCTCGATCCCCAGCACCAGGTCCGCGTTCGGTCCCCGGATGTGGACGCGGCGGCGGCCCTTCAGCCATTCCACGAGACGCGCCTGGAAGGCTGCCTGCTCCCGCCAGCGGGCGACGGGATCTTCGTCGTTGAGCCAGCCCGCCTCGTAGACGAAGTCCTCAAACTCCTGCAGGCTCATCTCCGCTTCTTGAGCGTAGGCCTCCGTGGGGTAGAGGGTGAGCCCCCAGCGCAGCTCCCCCCGGGCGGCCCGCTCCATATAGGTGCGGGTGAGATCCCGACGGGCTGCCGAGACCTTCGCCTGGCGGGCCGGATCCACCGTGCTCAGGGAGCGGGTGTTGGTCTCGCTGAGCACACTGATCAGGACATCGAAGGTCTCGATCACCAACCGGTCGATGGGAGAGACAAAGGTGAGCTGATGCTCCTCGGCGGCCCGGTAGAAGATCTCAGCCGCTCCGGGGAGGGAGACCAGCAGGTGGGGATGGGCCCCGCGCTCCAGGACCTGTCGGTAAAGGGTGAGGAGCAGGGGGGCGGCGGCTGGAGTGCCGCGGAGGGCCACCTTGTCCCCCGGCTTCACAGCCGTGGCGTAATCCACCAGCACCCGGGCCCACTTCTCCAGACGCGGATCGCTCATCAGGCACCTCGCGGCGAACAGGATGGATTCTATCATTCGTGATTATATCTTGCGCCTGCCTCTCCGAAGACATCAGAGCATCCCTCCAGCTCATGCTCCGGGCGATCATGGTCCCCGAATCGATGTGGGGGGGCCGGGGATGCTACAGATCACACGGGAGGGTGATCGGGCGCTCTGGAAGGTAGATCGGCCCCACCGGCGGAACGCACAGAATTGAGCCACGATGGAAGCCTTCGCTCGGGCAGCGGAGGAGACGTGCGCGGATCCAACGCTGCGGGTGGTGATTCTCACCGGGGCGAGGGGGGCGTTCCTGTCAGGGGCGGATCTGTATGAGCGGAGCAGCTAATGCATGGAGGCGAACAGCCAGCGGCCCTCGGCACGGATAGGGGCAGCGTCGCGCTGGATGGAGACGGCGCCCCGGATCCGCATCGCGGCCATCAACGGCCTGGCGCGAGGCGGTGGCGCAGAGGTGGCCCTGGCCCGCGATCTGCGGGTGATGGCGGAGGACGCGGACCTGTCTTTCGTGCAGATCGCCTGAGCCCTCCCGCCCGGGATGGAGCGGCAGGCAACGGCTGCGACGAAGGGTGGGGCCTGGCCGTGCCCTGGAGCTGCTCCTGGCCGTCCAGCGCGTCGGGGCCTCCGAGGTCCTGCCGCTGGGCCTGGTGGAACGCATCGCTCCGGCCGGTCAGGCCCTCGCTGTCGCTCGGGCGCCGGCGGGGGAGATCCTACGATGGGATGCAGAGGCCGTGCGGGCCGTCAAGGTGCTGCTGCGGGAAGGGACGGAGATGCCCTATTAGGAGGGGCTTTATCCCCGAACCTCTATTTTCGATGCCCGCGAAGCCACAGTGGAAACTGTTCCTGCAGCCCAAACCCTTTCTTCTCGATCCTACGAGGGTCGCGGCGGAAGCCGCTCCTACGAAAATCGATTCCGGTAGGAGGGGCTTTGGCATCGAACGAGGGGCTTCAGCCCCGAACCCCCGCCTTCGATGACGCAAGGTCGCGGCGGAAGCCGCTCCTACGGAAATCAATCCGGGTAGGAGACCCTTCAGCCCCGACCCCCTCTTCCGTTGCGCAACCGGTCGCTTTCTTGGATCCCCTAGCTTAAATACAAGAACGAATTTTTTGAATAAATCGCACGAAATCATCAATTCTGTCGAGGAGAGAATACAAATAATCTATATTTATTTCGGTGTATTCATGAGCTAATATGTTTCTTAAACCCACCATTCCAAGCAAAATCTGGTGAGTTTGTTCATCAATAAACCCATTTCGATAAAGAAGATCCATGCACGCTGCATGCGAATCGGGCACTCCAAGGTTGTAACGGCTCATAATATGACAAGAGATATCGATTACAATTTGAATCACCTCCAATAAGCCATAACGCAGCGACCATTCGAGGTGAGGCTCCTGCCGAACCTCCTCTAGGGTGTACCGCTGACGGAAACGTCGAAGCTCGCGGGCGTTCGTTTCCAGGTGGAGCAGGCGCTCATTCGTGGAGTTCACGAGGCAGCTCCGGAGCGAGACGGCCGGTTCGCAGACGCTCCTCAAAGGCTTGCTGAACCATGGCGCGCAGGAAAGCCGTATCCAAATATTGCTGGATCGCCCGCGCCCGGAAGGCCACAAACCGTTCGCGATCTTTGCAGAAAAACAAGCGACCCTCCGCAAGCACCCGATGCGTGAGGGCAGGACGGCGCCTTAGGGAAGTGTTCAAAACGAGAAGATCTACATCCCACCCCAGGGCGATCTCCAGCTCCGCGGCGAGCCGACCCAAATCGAGCGCCGACATCCCTGCCCGGACCTCCTCGGCAATATACACGGCCACATCCAGATCGCTCCACGGCCTCGCCGTCCCCCGAGCAACGGACCCGAAGAGCAAAGCAAACTCCACTCCATGGGCGGAGAGGATCTCCTTCGCCCGCTCCAGGCGGGCCTCCAGCGTCCTATCGTTGGGGCAGCTCATTCCAGCGCCTCCTCACAGATCGATCGGAACCCGCAGGCCCGGCAGCGGGCCGGGATGGAATGGGAACGATGTGCTTCTCCGCATGCCAGATCTCGCCGCATGGCCTCCAGGACACGGAGCAGCTCCTCCCGCAGCGCCCCCGTGTAATCCACCCGGAAGGTCCGGTCCCGGTAGCGGATCAGCCCGTAGGGCGGGCGCTCCCCCATGGCCTCCTCCACTAACAGGCAGTAGGCGGCCAGCTGCAAGCGGTGGGAATCGTAGGGCCGCGCCGGGGCGGATGCGGATTTGATTTCCACCGGTATGAGCCCCTCCGGGCGACGGATCAAAACATCTGGCCGCCCGCTCAAACCGTAACGGGGCGCCCGCAGCACCACGGAGGGATGCCCGCCGAGGTCCTCGGCGACCACGGCCCCGCCGGGCAGGCCCGCCATCCGCCGGA
>JAGHYO010000149.1 GCA_017743605.1 Thermoflexus sp.
GGGAGGAAGACCCCGCTTCGGAGCCGGATCCCCCGCCCCCTCCCCCGACCCGTCCGCGGGTGGCCTTCCAGGGGGAGCCAGGAGCCTATTCCCACGAGGCCGCCGAGCGCTTCTTCGGGGGCGAGCTGGAGCTGCTCCCCTGCGCCACCTTCGCCGAGGTCGCCCAGGCCGTGGAGGCCGGCCGGGCCGACTTCGGGATCCTGCCCGTGGAGAACTCCACCGCAGGCTCCATCAACGCCGTCTACGACCTCCTCCTGGAGCGGGACCTCCGGATCTGGGGGGAGGTGATCCTGCGGGTGCGGCACTGCCTCCTCGCCCCTCCGGGGACCTCCCTCTCGGACATCCGGGCGGTGCGCTCCCATCCCCAGGCCCTGGAGCAGTGTGCCCGCTTCATCGCCCGCCACGGCTGGGAGGCCATCGCCGCCCCCGACACCGCCGGCAGCGCCCGCATGCTGGCCGAGCGCCCGGAGCCCGGGGTCGCCGCCATCGCCAGCCGCCTGGCCGCCGAACGCTACGGCCTGGCGATCCTGGCCGAAGGCATCGAGGACGACCCCGAGAACGCCACCCGCTTCTTCATCGTCAGCACCCATGAGCCCCCCCGCGCCGCCCGCAACCAGACCTCCATCGTTTTCAGCACCCGCCACATGCCGGGGGCCCTCCACGCCTGCCTGGGGGAGTTCGCCGCCCGCGGCATTAACCTCACCAAGCTCGAGTCCCGCCCCCGCCGCGGCCGTCCCTGGGAATACGTCTTCTACCTGGACTTCGAGGGCCACTGGCAGGATCCGGCGTGTCGCGAGGCCCTGCTGGGCCTGCTCCAGCGGGCCTCCTTCCTGAAACTGCTGGGCTCTTATCCGGCCGCCGAGGGAACCCTCTCAAGCCACGAAGAAGGAGGAGAGCGATGATCGTGGAATGCGCGTCCGATATGGACCCCCGCGCCATCCAGCGACTGGTGGAGCATCTGCAGGCCGAGGGCAAGCCCGTCTACCGGATTCACGGGCCCCAGCCCGTGCTGGTCTGCCCAGATGACCATGACCTGGATCCCGAGGCGCTGCAGGCCTGGCCCGGCGTCCGACGGGTGATCCCGGTCCGTCACGCCTTCCAGTTGGCCGCCCGGGATTACCGGCCGGAAGGCAGCCGGATCCGGGTGGGCGAGGTGCTCATCGGTGGGGAGGAGCCGGTGTTGATCGCCGGCCCGTGCGCCGTGGAATCCCGCGCCCAGCTCCTGGAGACCGCTTACGCCGTCCGGGAAGCGGGCGCCCATATGCTGCGCGCAGGGGCCTTCAAGCCCCGCACCTCCCCTTACTCGTTCCAGGGACTGGGCTGGGAGGGGCTGGAGCTGCTGGCCGAAGCCCGCGCCGAGACCGGCCTCCCCGTGGTGACTGAAGTGATGGCCCCTGAGGAGGTCCCCCTGGTGGGCGAGGTCGCCGACGTCCTGCAAATCGGCGCCCGCAACATGCAGAACTTCAGCCTGCTGAAGGCAGCCGGCCGCCAGCCCAAACCGGTGCTCCTCAAGCGCGGGATGAGCGCCACCATCGAGGAATGGCTGCTCGCAGCGGAATACATCATGGCCTACGGGAACTTCCAGGCGATCCTGTGCGAGCGGGGGATCCGCACCTTCGAGCGGATGACCCGCAACACCCTGGACCTCAACGCCGTGCCGGTGGTCAAACGCCTGAGCCACCTGCCGGTGCTGGTGGATCCCAGCCACGGCACAGGGGACGCGGCGTATGTGATCCCCATGGCCCGGGCCGCCATCGCCGCCGGAGCGGACGGCCTGATCACCGAGGTCCATATCCGCCCGCAGGAGGCCTGGTCGGACGGCCGCCAGTCCCTCGCCCCGGAGGCCTTCGCCCGCATGGTCCGCGAGGTCCGCGCCGTGGCTCGAGCCCTGCGGGAACTGGAGGGCGATTCCCATCGCGCGTAAGGAGTCAACGGATGGCGCCGTTCCGCTGGGGGATCATCGGGTTGGGATTGATCGGCGGCTCCATCGCCCATCGGCTCGCCCGACAGGGGCTCCCGGTGCTGGGAGCTGATCAGGATCCCTGGACCCACGAGCAGGCGCGAGCCTCCGGGATCTTCGAGGCCGTGCTGGACCCTCCGGACCTGGCCGCCGCTGCGGAGGGCGTGATCCTGGCCACCCCGGTGGGCGCGATCGAGGAGCTGTTGCGGACGCTGCCCTGGCGGCCGGGACAGATGGTGCTGGACACCGGGAGCACCAAGCGGCGGGTAGTGGGGGCGATGGACAAGCTGCCGGACAGCGTGGGCGCCGTGGGCGGACATCCCATGGCCGGCCGGGAGGCCTCCGGCTTCGAGGCGGCGGACCCGGATCTCTTCGTCGGACGGCCCTTCTTGCTGGTCCCTACATCCCGCACCACCCCTGAGGCCGCCGCGCGGGCGGAGGAGCTGGTGCGCCTCCTGGGCGCCCGGCCGCTGTGGATGGAGGCGGAAGTCCATGACCGACAGGTGGCCTGGATCAGCCATCTCCCCTACGTGACGGCCATGGCCCTCGTCGCTGCAGTGGAGTCCGCTGGGGATCCGGCCCTCTGGGCGATCGCCGCCTCCGGGTTTCGGGACGTCACTCGGGTGGCGGCCAGCGATCCCCGCATGATGGGCGAGGTGATCCGGAGCAACGCCGACGAAGTCACCGCGACGCTGGAGACCCTCCTCCGGATCCTGGAGGCATGGCGCGCCGCCCTGAAAGCCTCCCCGCCCTCGCTCCCTCCGGAATGGCCCCGCCTGGCGGCGCGCCGCCGCGGATGGTCGGGGGGAAGCTGAGAGATCCTCACAAGACAGGCCGGGCCATCCACGACCGTCCCACCAGGTTCGCTCGATAGAGGAGATCCCGATTCGCGAGCGCCTCGGCCGTCGGCCCATCGAACCACACCCGATGGTCCTCCCCGATGATCACTGACCGGTCCGCCACGAGGCGGGCCAGCTCCAGGTCGTGGGTGGCCACCAGCAGCGTCTTGCCCAGGCGGCGCAGACCCCACAGGATCTCCACCAGGCGATCATTGGTCCGCGGGTCCAGGCCGGTCGTGGGCTCGTCCAGCAGCAGCACATCCGGGTCCACCGCCAGCACGGCCGCCAGCGCCACCCGCCGCTTTTGGCCCTCGCTGAGCTGGAACGGGGCCCGATCGGCAAGCTCCTCGATCTCCAGAAGGCTCAGCATATCTCTCACCCGACGCTCGACCTCCTCCGGCGGGAAGCCGAGCTGGGCCGGCCCGAAGGCGATCTCCTCGAAGACTGTGGGGTTGAAGAGCTGGGCGTCGGAGTTCTGGAAGAGCAATCCTACCCGTTGCCGGAACTCCCGGAAGAACGCCGGGCGGGCCAGGCTGGCACGCGTCAGAGGATGCCCGAAGGCGTGGACGGTCCCGGAGTCAGGAAACAGAAGGCCGGCCAGGACCTTCAGCAGAGTGGACTTGCCGCAGCCGTTGGGCCCGAGGAGGGCCACCTGTTCCCCGGATGCCACCCGCAGGCTCACCCCGGCCAGGGCCGGGAATCGCCCCAGATAGGTCACCCGCACCTCGTTCACCTCGAAGACCGGCCGGCCGTCAGCGGACCACATAGACCCCCCCGAGCATCAGCAAGGTCAACGCCGCCAACGCCCCGGAGGCCCACGCCGAGGATCTCTGCCGCTGAACGAAAGCCACCCGGCCCTGGAAGCCCCGAGCCAGCATAGCCTGGTGGATCTCCGAGGCCAGGGCTTCGGACCGGAGGAAGAGGGCATAGGCGGCGGCCGCGCCGAGCCGTCGGCCCGCATCCCCCGCCCGTCCGCCCAGGACCCGTGCCTGCCACGCGGCATACATGTCCTGGACCACCGTCAGGAGGACGAAGATGTAGCGATAGGTCAGGGTGAAGAGCAGTCCCACCGCCGCCGGAAGCCCCAACGCCCGAAGGCCTCGCAACAGCTCGAACCAGCCGGTGGTCACGGTGAGCAGGGTGACCAGGGAAACCGAGGTCGCCGCCCGAAGCATCACCATGAGGCCCCCGGTGAGCCCCTGGCGGGTGAGGCTCAACTCCGGGGGCAGCGCTATAGGCCCCAACCGGGCATCGGGTCCGAACCGGATCAGCACCACTAGCGCCTCACCTGGATGGACCAGGTTGGTCGTCCCCGGCAGGACGATCAGCCCGGTAAAGAGCCATACCACCAGCCCGGTGCGTAGCAGGAAAGATCGAAGGTCCACCCGTCCCAGAGCGGCCAGCAGAACACAGCCGCCGTAGAGGAGAGCCAGGGGCACTAGGCCTTGGCTGAGGCCGGCGGCGAGGATCAGGGCCAGGAAGCAGAGGACCTTCACCTCCGAAGATGCCCGCTGCAGCAGGCCGTCCCGCCGGGCGATCTCCTCGGCGTAAAGCACTTGCCGGACGACCTCTAAGATGCCGACCAGGGTCCGGGCGATGAAATCCAGCCGGACCCGGCGGGCTTCGGACACCGTAGGGCCCGACAGGGCGGATCGACGCCCCAACCAGGGCGGGAGGCTTAGGGCCGGGCCCGAGGCCGAAGGAGAAGCCACCGCAGGATCCCCCATATGAGCGCACCCAGTAAGACGCCCACCAAGGCGGAGAGCAAATAGCTGATCGCCTCTCCTCCGGGAACCCCCTCCAGGAAGGGAATTGTGTAATCCGGCAGGAGCCCGGACCACCACCCGGTGAGCGCGGCGATGCCGCGGGGCACATATCCGACCAGCGCCCCCAGCTCCTCCGGCGCCCACTCCCCGAAGGCCGTCCCCGGAGCCAGAAGGCCCAGCGGGGTGAGGACGATCAGCAGGCCCAGCACCACCACCAGCGGCAGCCAGGCCCCGGCGGCCCACTTTCCTTCCGCGGGGCGGGCCAGCAGGTCGGGCTGGACCCGATGCACATAGCCGACGATCAACCCGGTGACCAGGGCCTCCACCGGGCCGGCCACGACCAGGTGGGCGAACATCATCGCCGGCACCGCCAGATTCAAAGGATATGGGTTATAGAGCGGGGTCCCATCCGGGGCGCGGAAAAGAAGGGGCTGGAGGCCCAGCTCGATGGCCGTGGCCAGGGCCGCCGCGTTGATGCTCAAATACCCTGCCAGGGCCGCAGCCATCAGGAGACGGGTCCGCGAAGGGGAGCGACCGGCGACGGTCTGATAGACGACGTAAGCCACAGCCGGGGCCAGGATCCCCATGTTGAAGATGTTGGCCCCCAGGGCCAGGATGCCCCCATCCCCGAAGAAAAGGGCCTGGATCACCAGGGTCACCGTCATGGCCAGCATCGCCCCCCAGGGACCCAGGAGGATGGCCGCCAGGGCAGCCCCCACCGCGTGGGCGGACGTCCCATCCGGGACGGGGACGTTCAGCATCTGGACCACGAACCCGAAGGCCGAGGCCAGGGCCAGGCGGGCCAGGATCGCCCCGTCCGAATCCTGTCGCAGGCGCCGAGCGGCCACATAGAGCGCGGGAGCGCAGCCAGCGGCGAGAACGGCGCAGGTTTCCGGGCTTAGATAGCCATCCGGGATATGCATCTTGGCCTCCTTATGCAGATGATCCGAACTCAGGGAGCTGCCGTCTGCGAGGAGGACAGATCCATCTCTCCCTCAGCCGAGGCGCGGCACCGCGGGCAGAGGCCAACCAGCATGAGGGTGAGTTGCTCGATGGCCAGCCCGGAGCGCGCCTGAAGCTCCCGGGCAAGATCCCCCAGGAGATCGGCCTCCAGATGGAGCACCTCCCGACACGAACGGCAGAAGAAGTGCGCATGGCCGGGCTGGTCCCGCCACTCGTAGACGATCCGGCCCTCCCCCAGGACGT
>JAGHYO010000150.1 GCA_017743605.1 Thermoflexus sp.
TATCCGCTGCGGGAGCGGGCGCGGGTGCAGGGCTGGATCAGCGGCGTGTGGGGGTTCTCGGCCCTGGTCGGCCCCCTGATCGGGGGACTGATCGTGGATCACTTCTCTTGGCGCTGGGTGTTCTACCTGAACCTGCCTTTCGGGATTGCGGCTCTGTTGCTGGTGGGCCGCGGCATGCCGGAGAGGGCCGGCCCTGAGGCCCCGCGGATCGATTGGAGCGGGGCCGCTCTGTTCACCCTGGGGGCCGGGGCGCTGATCTATGGCCTGGAGCTGGAGTCCCCAGGCGCGCTGATCGTCGCGGCGCTCGCCATGATCCTTTTCGTCTTCGTGGAGCGAAGCCGAGAATTGCCGCTGGTTCCCTTCCCGGCGCTGCGGCGGCCTTTCGCCTTCCGGGGATTCTTGGGCAATCTGCTCGGCGGCATGGCCTTCTTCGGGATGACCGCTTTCATCCCGTTCTTCGCACAGGCAGCCCGCGGCCAGAGCGCCACAGCGGGTGGGTTGCTCCTCTCCCCTATGACTGTGGGGTGGACGGTGAGCAGCGTCCTGGCGGCGCGGTGGCTGCCTCGCTGGGGGCCCCGGCCGATGGCCCGCTGGGGTCCCCTGGCGATGATAGCGGGGTTCGGCCTGTGGACCCTCGCGTGGCAGGCCCCGCTGCCGGTCCTGGCCCTGGCCGGCCTGATCATCGGGACAGGGATGGGGATGGTGATGCTGGCCCTCCTGGTGTGCGCCCAGGAGGAGGCGTCCCGGGGAGTCCTCGGCGTGGTCACCGCCATGCTGCTCTTCGCCCGCAACATCGGCGGGTCCATAGGGGCCACGGCGATGGGCGCCGCATTGGGTCCGGCGCTGGCTGCCGGCGGGGAGGCTTTGCTCAGCGCCTTCTGGCGGGTTCCTGCCCTTGCGCTGGCCCTGGCCGGCGGGATCTTGCTGATCGGGCGGGGGGTTCCGGATCTGCCCGCTTCCAAGACCCCCAGGATATCGGAACCTGTTGAGGTTGGCGCGGCGGAGTGAGCGGTGAGAGGCGCATCAGGAAGAGGAGCGAAGGGGGATGCGTCGCGAAAAGGAGTGGAAAGAAGCAGAACGGAAGGATCCGCTGTGGACGATCGGGGCGGTGGTCCAGCATCTGCGATGCCGCCTCCCGGATGTTACACGCCGAGCAAGCTCCGTGATGGGGAGAAGGCGGGTCTGATCCGGCGATGCCGCACCCGCGGCGGGCATTGGCTGTATTGTCCCGGCGACGTGGAGCGGGTGGTCCTGATCCTGGATCTGCAGGCCCGTCACCGGCTTCCCCTCCCCGTGGTGCGGGCCAGGCTGGATCACATGCAGGAGGATCTGGCGTTGCGCCTGGAGGCCCTGGAGGCGCTTCTGGGGCTGTTCCGGGAAGAAGGCACGGAAGGGTTGGCCTCTCTGACTGCAGAGGAAGCTGCGCAACGCGAGGGGATCTCCCTGGACCGGCTCGATCACACAGAGGCCATTGGGGCCTGCTCCCCAAAGGGGAGTCTGGAGGGGAGCGTCGTTACGGCCTGGAGGACATGGCGGGGATGCGAGTCGCGTGGGATCTGGAGGCGATGGGCATCGCCTGTCGGGACCTCGCTTTTTACGCGCGGCGGGTGCGAGCCCAGGCGCGCCACGACGTCGCCCTCTATGTGCCCCTCGTGGGCGATCTGGCCACGGACATCGAGCGCGTCGAGCGGTTCCGGGAGCTCCACCGCCGCATTCGGGCCTTGACCGGGTTGCTCTATCGCAAGTACGCGCGCCAGGCCCTGGTGCGCTGCGGGCTCCGTCGGTCCATTTGCTCCGGCCGGACCTGAAGGCCGCGTCCATCTGCAGTCGGGTCCATGCGGGAAGCACTTCTTCCTCGAAGAGGAATCTTCAGGGGGGGGCAGATCCCTCCTGCGTCAGACGGGAAAGCCCCCATAGGCCGAGCAGCATGCCGGCCAGGGCGACGGTTTGCAGGATCGGGGAGCCAGTCCCGAACCCCTCTGTGAACCAGCGGACGGCGCTGTAAAGGGTCAAGGCGAGGAGGAACACGCCGCCCGGGGCCCAGGATCGCCGCCGCAGGCGTCCCCACAGGAGCCAGGCGAGGGACCCCAGCGCGGCCTCATAAAGGGGAACTGGGTGGCGCTCGCCGCCCAGGGCGGCCACGAGGGGAAGAGTTGTGGGCTTCCCGTAGCGCAGTCCTTCCGCCCAGTCTCCCAGCCCCCAGGCAACGGCCAGGGTGAGGAGAAGAGGGGCCAGGGCGTCCAACCCGGCCCGCCAAGGGATGCGGTGGATGCGCCATCGCCAGATGATCCAGGCGCTCATCGTTAGGAGGCCCGGGAGAGGGGCGAGGAGGGCATCAGTGGCTCGGAGGAAGTAGATCAGGTCGAGGGGGGAGGAGAGGCCATAGGGGAGCAAGGCCGCGAGGCGGGCGGTCAGGTATCCGATGACAAGGCCGCCCAAGGCGTCAGTGGTCAATCGAGCGCTGATCCTCCGCCGTCGGCCCTCCCGCTCCGCCAGCGTCAGACCGATCCAAACCCCCAGCAGGATCAGGACTGGCCGGGTGGGCAGCGTCAGGGGGCCGATGGGGAGGACCGGGAGCATCAGCGCGCCGCCTCCGAAAGCAGCGTCCGCACGCGGGCTTCGATGGCGGCCTCGCTCATCGGCCCGCCCACCACCACCTCACGGATCATCCCCTGCGGGTCGATGAAGAACGTGGTGGGAAGGGCAGTGATCCGGTAGCTCCGGTTCACCTCGCCGGAGGCATCGAGGAGGATGGGGAAGGTCAGCCCGTAGTGTTGCCGGAAATCGGCCACTGCCTCCGGGGTGTCGCTGAACGCGGCGTTGATGGCGATCACGGTCAGGCCGCGGTCCGCGTAACGAGCGTAGAGGCGCTGGAAGGCGGGCATCTCCGCCCGGCACGGCGGACACCAGGTGGCCCAGAAGTTCAGCACCACAGCTTGCCCTCGCAGCTGGGAGAGCGTCAGGGTCTCCTCCCCCAGGGCTGGGAGCGAGAAGTCCGGCGCGCGATAGCCCGGCTGCGGCGCTTCCCGGACCGGGAGCTCGAGCGTCCCGCTCCGGCTCCATCCGATCCAGGCGATGCCGATCACCGCGACCAGCCCGATCCCCACGATCCACCGGTATCGCATCAGGGCTCCGCTCTGCGCTCCAGGGTTTCATCCATGTTAGATGCGGAGGGAAGGACGCGGTGACATGGGGGCAATGTGTGTAAAATGGGCCCGGGGTGAGCTGGAGACGGAGACGAGGAAGAGCCCTCTGATGGCCACTTTCCGCGATCGAGGAGCGCGTCCATGCGGGTTCCCCTGCGATGGGTGTTCGGCGCCCTGATCCTGCTCCTGGGGCTCCTCGGGCCAGCTCCCAGGCTCCACGCCCAGTTCTCCCCCCTGGTCGCGGAGCGTTTCGACGTGGAGCTCTATGTGCAGCCGGATGGGACGCTGGAGGTGGTCGAACGCCAGACCATCTGGTTCCTCGGGACGTTCCGTCGGGGCTTCCGGGAGCTCCCCCTCCGTCGCACCGAGGGGATCACGATCCTGGAGGTGGGAGAGGAAGGGCGTCCCTATCGCCAGGCGCCTACAGAGGAACCGTTCACCTACACCGTGGAGGAGGGGCGCGAGGCCGTCACCGTCCGCTGGTTCTTCCCGTCGACCACGAACGCGCGTCGCACGTTCTATCTTCGCTATCAGGTCCGCGAGGCGATCCAGCGCTACGCGGCAGGCGATCAGCTCCGGTGGAACCCGCTGCCGGCCGAACACGCCTACGAGATCCGCGAGAGCACCGTGACCGTGTATCTGCCCCCGGGGGCGATCGCGCAGCGGGTCGCCGCCTACGGCCCGGCCGATGGGACCGTGGGGGAGGGCGGACGGGTCGTTCGGTTTCGGGCCCAGCGCCCCCTCGCCCCCGATGAATCCTTTGAGATCCGGGTTCAGTTCCCCCATGGGATCCTCCCGCCCGAGCCCCCGGCGTGGCAGGTCTGGGAGGATCAACTCCCGCTGTATAACCTGGCGTTGCTGGTTGTCGGGCTGTTCGTGCTGGTGGCCGGGCCCGCGCTGGCCGTAGGGGCCTGGGCGCGACGGGGGCGGGACCCTTACATCGGGAGCGGGCCGGACTTGCTGACAGAGCCTCCCTCCTCCGATCCTCCAGGGATGATCGGGGTGTTGTTGGACGAGCAGGCGGATCTGCGGGACGTCCTGGCGACGGTGGTGGACCTGGCCCGTCGCGGGGTGTTGACCATCGAGGAGATCCGGGAGGGCTTCGATCGAGATTTCCGGCTGCGACGGACCGGCTCGGAGGTGGAGCTGCGGCCCTTTGAGCGGTTGCTGATCCAGGCGTTGTTCGATGGCGCATCGGAGCGGCATCTACGGGATCTGCGGCACCGGTTCTTTCAGCGGCTCCCGGAGCTGGAGGCGGCCCTCTATCAGGCGGTCGCTCAGGCTGGCTGGTTCTCCGGCCGCCCGGATCGGGTGCGGAGCGTCTATCGGATCCCGGGCGTGCTGGCAGGCGGGCTGGCGGCCCTAACGGGGATCCTGGCCGCGCAGGAGAGCAGCCAGGCGCTGTGGGGGGCATGGGCCATCGCAGTGGGGCTGGGAGGGACCGCGCTGGCCTGGTTTCTGGTCGCCCCCCATATGCCTCGGCGGACTCGGAGGGGGGCGGAGCGGGCGGCTCAGTGGCGGGCCTTCGCCCGGGGCCTGCAGGCGCTCCGGAAGATGACGCCAGCGGAGGCTTCGGCCCGGCTAGAGCGGTATCTTCCTTATGCGATCGCCTTTGGGATGGAACGCCGCATCCTGCGCCAGTGGCAGGAGATCGCCCCGGACCTCCCGCCGCCTCCGTGGTATCGCCCGTGGGTCCGGCCGGCGCCCGGGGGGGCTCTAGGACGGGTGCCGGGCCGTGCCGCGCCGCTTCCCGTGGAGGGTGGGCCAAGTATGCCATCCCTCGATGATCTGGCCTCCTCGCTGACCGGTAGCCTGAATGCGTTCTCCGAAGGGTTAACAGCAATGCTCAACACCGCCGCCGACGCCTTCGTCAGCCGTCCGCCATCGGATCGAGGCGGAGGAGGACGGTGGAGCGGAGGAGCGAGCTTCGGCGGGAGGGGTGGTGGCGGCGGCCGCAGCGGGTTCGGTTAAACGCATCTCCGGTGAGGAGGGATGGGATGCACCCGCGGACGATGCAGACGCTGGGGGGGATCCTGAGCGGGACGGGGTTGTTTCTGATCCTGGTCTTCGTGGGGTTTTTGCTGATCCAGTGGTCCACAGGCCCCCTCACGCCCGGCGGGTTCGGCATCGGGGTTTTCCTGATCTTCGTCATCTTCTCGCCGCTGATCGGCCTGGGGGTTTACTTGTGGCGCCGGGGGGCGGTGGAGGCGCAGGAGGCAGAGGCAGCGGAGAAGCAGCGTCGGCTGCTGGGTATGATCCAGGCCCGGGGGCAGGTCTCGCTCCCCGAGATCGCCATCGAGCTCCGGGCGACCCGGGATCAGGTGCGGGCGTGGATCTACGATCTGGTGCACATGGGCCTGTTCACCGGATACGCGAACTGGTCCGAGGGAGTGCTCTACTCTGCCGAGGCCGCCGCCCTGCGGGACGCTGGACAGTGCCCTCGCTGCGGGGGCGTCCTGGAGCTGGCTGGCAAGGGCGTGATCCGCTGCCCCTATTGCGGCACCGAGATCTTCCTGTCCGGCATCGGGTCACAGGCGTAAACGACGAATTCCTCCTGGTAGGAGTGGCTTTAGCCCCGAACTTTAGTCCCGAACGTTTGTTTTCGAGGCAACAGGGTCGCGGC
>JAGHYO010000151.1 GCA_017743605.1 Thermoflexus sp.
GGCGCAGGATCCAGCCTTCTGTGCGCTTTTCCTCCGAAGCCATCCCGATCCTCCTTTCATGAAGGATTCTAACTGAGGGAAGCCAGACCGCTTCGCCCTCAGGGCTCCCCAGCATGCGCAGGTCAAGACGCTGCGTGCCGTCGGGCCGCCCCTTGAACTTCAGGCACTGACGTCGAAATCGACACCGAGCTTTCCGGTCCCTAACAAGGCCCAATTGAGAGGGCTGTCTGTGGACCTGAGCACGAATTCACGGATCCGGCCCCTGGAGTCCCCGCCCACGCTTCCATTTGTGTGTTCGTGCCCTCATTCGCGGACGGACCCCGGCTTGACATGGGGATCGGGATCCGCTACGCTAAGGACAGCGGCCGTGCTCAGGCGGGGAGGTGGCGGTTCCCTGCACCCGAAATCCGCCAGACGCGGGGCTGACATCCCCTTCGAGGGTTTACGCGGCCCCTGCGGGGCGCCCTCCCGGCGATGAAGGTCCGGTCCTGCGCGGCGGACCCCGGTGAACCCCGCCAGGCCCGGAAGGGAGCAACGGTAAGCCGTCCCGGTTCGCGCGCCGCAGGGGTGCCGGGCCGGAGCCGAACGAGGGCTTCTCTAGGGGGAGAGGCGGGCTCGACAAGGGGCGCACGGCCGCTCTCGGGAGGCCGGGAACAGGCGGCTCTTGGCTCTCTGAGACCTTTCATAGGCCCATCGGCCTAGGTTCCGCCGCTGCACGAATGGATCGCTGGAGGCTTCTCCAATTAATCGCCTGGCTCGGGCTAGGCGCGTTCTGCCTCTGGGGTTACTGGCGCTCGCAACAGACGGTAACCCTCCTCCTCGAAGATCGGATCATCCCCATTAGAACTCATCAACGAACCGTAGGAGGGGTGCTGCGGGAGGCCAGCGTGTTCCTGCGCCCGGAGGATGAGGTTTCCCCAGCTCCGGATCAGGTGATCCGCCCGCCGGCGCTCATCCGGGTTCGCCGGGCCCAGCCGGTGCGAATCTGGGTGGAGGGGAGAGGGACGGAGCCCTCCCGGCAGCTCCAGGTCTACACCCTCCATCGGGATCCGGAGGCCATCTTGCGGCAGGCGGGGGTGGAGCGGGAGCCTGGGGACGTGCTGTGGGTCGACGGGCAGCGGTGGCCCTTCACCGCGAAGGGAATGGACAAGGGAGCGCCCCCCCAGGAGATTCGCATCGAGCGGGCGGCTCCCCTGGTCTTGCGGCTGGAGGACGGATCCCGCCGGGTGATCCTGACCACCGCTCCCACGGTAGGAGCAGCCTTTCGAGAGGCCGGCCTTTTCCTGCACCCGGCGGATCGTCTGATCCCGGACCCCGAAACCCCGCTGAACGGCGGGCTGCAAGTGAGCCTCTTCCGCGCCCATCCCATCACGGTGGAGGCCGATGGCCGCGTCTTCATGGTGCACACCACCGCTCGGACCGTCCGGGATCTGCTACGGGAGCTCGGGCTCGCGCTGCACGGCCAGGATCGGGTGATCCCGGAGGAGGAGGCCGCCCTGCAAGGCGGGGAAACGGTGCGGGTGATCCGGGTCAGAGAGGACTTTGAGATCGAGGAAATCCCGATCCCCTTCCGCGTGGTCTGGGAGCCCGACCCAAACCTGGAGCTAGACACCCGGGTTCAGAAGGCCCTGGGACGCAATGGATTGCTGCAGCGGCGGATCCGCGTCCGGTATGAAAACGGCCAGGCGGTGGCTCGGGAGATGGTGGATGAGGCGGTGGTCCGGCCGCCCGAGCCGCTGGTGTGGGCCTACGGGACGAAGATCGTGGTGCGCACCCTGGAGACCCCTGAGGGCCCGGTGGAATACTGGCGGCGGATCCGAATGCTGGCCACCTCGTACAGCGCCTCTACCGCTGGGGTTCATCCCTCCTCCCCATACTTCGGGCGGACGCGGACCGGGTTGCCCATGCGGCGGGGGATCGTGGCGGTGGATCCACGGGTGATCCGCCTGGGGTGGCGAGTGTATGTGCCAGGCTACGGGATCGGCCTGGCCGCGGACACCGGTGGGGGGATCATCGGCCGCCGCATCGACCTGGGCTACAATGATGAAGATCTGGTCCTCTGGTATCGATGGGTAGACGTATATCTGCTGACGCCGGTGCCGCCTCCGGAATCCATCCCTTACGTTTTGCCGGACTGGCCGTCGCCGTCTTCCCGATGAGCACGAGCGTCCGAATGCCCCTGGCGCCTCCTATGCCCTGGCCCCGCTATCTGAAGGCCCATGGCCTTCATCCTCGCAAGGGACTTGGCCAGCACTTCCTCATCGAAGAGTCTTTGCTGGCCCGCATCGCCGATGCAGCCGAGCTAGAGGCCGGGGACTGGGCCCTGGAGATCGGGGCGGGCCCCGGCACCCTCACCCGTCATCTGGCCCTCCGGGCCGCTCACGTGGTGGCGGTGGAGATCGATACTCGCTTCCCCCCGCTGCTGCAGGAGATCCTGGCCCCCTACCCCAATGTCACCGTCGTCCCCGGGGATATCCTGGCCCTGGATCCCGGGGCGCTGGTGGGGGGCCATCCCTATCGGGTGATCGGGAACATCCCTTACTATATCACATCGGCGATTCTGCGTCATGTGATGGAGGCTTCCCCCCGCCCTCGCCGGGTGGTTCTCACGGTCCAGCACGAGGTGGCCCAACGGATCACCGCCGAGCCAGGGGCGATGAGCTTGCTCGCGGTGAGCGTGCAAGTGTATGGGCGCCCCCGTGTGGTGGCGCGCATCCCGGCAGGGGCCTTCTGGCCCCGCCCGGAGGTGGATTCGGCCGTCGTCGTGATCGATCCCTACGAGCGGCCGGCGGTGGACCTTGGGGATCCGGACTGGTTCTTCGAGGTGGTCCGGGCGGGGTTCCAGCAGCGCCGCAAGCAGCTCCACAACGCCCTGTCCCACGGCCTGGGGCTTCCGGATGAAGCGGTGCGGGAGGCCCTGACCCGGGCGGGGGTCGACCCCGCCCGCCGGGCGGAGACCCTCTCCCTGGAGGAGTGGGCGGCCCTCAGCGCGGCCCTCCGTCCCCTCCGGAGGCTCGCCCAGGAGGGCCGCGCTTTGCCTGCCGAGGAGGCATGAATCGTCGAGAGTTGCTCAGCGTCGTCGGCGGCGGGACCGGGTGTAGAAGGGCAGCAGCAGGCTCATGGCCGTCTGGAGGAGCTGGCGGCGGGCCCGCAGGGCCATCACTTTGGCCTGGCGCACCGGCTCCAGGCGGTTGAGATCCGGCAGGGAGACCGGCAGGCGCAACGGCCAGTTCTCCACCGGGATCGGCCGGTCCTCCGCCCGCACCCCGTAGCGCACCACCGCCCCGGCCCAGGTCAGCCCGGCCCCGAACCCGATGAGCAGGAGGTTATCCCCCTCCCGGATCCGCCCCTGGGCCATGGCCTCGGCGAAGGCGATGGGGATGGAGGCCGCCGAGGTGTTCCCGTAGCGGTCCAGGTTGAGGAACACCTTCTCCATCGGGAAGCCGAGCTCCCGACAGGCGGCCTCGATGATCCGTTCATTGGCCTGGTGAGGGATCATCAGGTCGATCTCATCGGGGGCCAGGCCGCTGCGGGCGATGGCCTCGATGGCGACCTTCCCCAGCACCCGGGTGGCGAACTTGAACACCTCCCGGCCGTTCATGCGCAATAGATGCTCCTTGTTCCGGATGATCTCCTCGGTGATGACGTGATTGGTGGAGACGCCAGGCACGATCAGATGCTCTGCCCCCGAGCCATCGGATCCGAGAACGAAGGAAAGCACCCCCGTGGGGCACTCGCTGGCCTGCAGGACCATGGCCCCGGCTCCATCGCCGAAGAGCACGGCTGTGTTGCGATCGGTCCAGTCGATGTTGCGGCTGATGATCTCTGCGCCGATGACCAGGATGTTGCGCATCAGCCCGGCGGCAATGAAGGCATGGGCCACCGCCATGCCATACATGAAGCCGGTGCACCCGGCACCCAGCATGAAAGCCCCGCAGCGGGCATTGAGCTTGTGCTGAATAATCGATGAGGCCGGAGGGATCATATAATCGGGAGTAGAGGTGGCCACGATGATTAGATCGAGGTCCTGGGGCAGGGCGCCTGCGCGGGCCATCGCCTCCCGCGCCGCGAGCACCGAAAGGTCGGACGTGGTCTCGCCGAGGCCCGCGATCCGCCGCTCCCGGATCCCCGTGCGGGAGAGGATCCATTCCTCCGTGGTATCCAGCTGCTGGGCTAGCTCGGCGCTGGTGAGCGCTCTCTGAGGGACAGCCATCCCCCATCCGGCGATCCGGCTATAGCATGGCATTGCCACCTCCTTTCGGATTGCGACGTGGGCAAGCCTGCGTCACCGACTTGAGCTTGAGGGCCGGGCGGACCAACTGCCATCGGCGATAGGCCCACAGCCCCACCGCAGCCGTTCCGAGGGCCACCCCCAGCCACCAGAGAGGGATCGTCGGGGTGGAGGCCCTCATGCGGGGGGCCCGCCACGCCTCTGCCATCAGGCGCTCATACAGCGAGGCCACCCAGGTCGGCCGCGGCTCCACCGGCCGCAAGGCGTCTGCCAGCTGCTCCGCCAACTGGAAGAGCTCGCGGTCCCGAGGGCAGAACGCCGGGGGAGGGAGCGGATACGCTGCTTCCCCCCGAAACCCCTGCTGCAGACGCGCGGCATGCCGCTCCAGCCACTCTGCGAGATCCCGCATCGCATCCTCCGGGAAGGGATTCAGCGTTCCCGCAGCAGCTCCTTCCGGAGCGCCTCCAGGGTGCGGTGATACAACACCCGGATCGCTCCTTCGGTTCGTCCCATGATCCGGGCAATCTCGGCGTTGGAGAGCCCTTCCGCGAACTTAAGAATCAACAGCTGCTGGCGATCCGGGGGCAGGCGCTGCATGGCCGCGAGCAGCCGCTCCCGTTCCTCCTGACGCTCCACCAGGGCTTCCACCCGATCCGGGGCCCGCTCGTGCCCGTTCTCGGAGAGCGGGACCACCGGGCGCCGGCGGCGGTCCCGATGCCAGTTGGCCACCAGGTTGTGAGCGATGCGGAAGAGCCAGGCGGCGAAGGGCAGCCCTCTTTCCTGGAACCGGGGCAGGTGCTGCAAAGCCTGCAGGAAGACCCGGCTGGTGAGATCTTCCGCTTCCTCCGGATCGCCGGTGCGGTAGAAGATGTAGTTGTAAATCGAGCGCACGTGACGCAGGTAGAGCTCCCCGAAGGCTTCGGGATCCCGTCGGGCCTGCTCCACCAGCCTCCGCTCCTCGTCCCGGGATCCTGCGGGAGAGCGACGAGTGGCCATGGTCCCCCACGATCGTTCCCAAGCGGATCGGGAGCTGCGCCGTTCGTCCCGCTACCCCTCCTTTCCGGAACGGCCCAGCTCCCGTGGATTTGTCGCATCAAGGCACTCTAAGTATACCCGAAAGCGGGGGGAGGGGCGCATCTCCGCTCAGAGGACGCACATGGACGCCGCGCGTGTCGTCGAGGTCATCCGGCAGGAATCCGTGCTCATCGATCGGGCGGGGCTGGTTTCGCTCTACGGAGCGGTGCTCCGGCTGGCCGGGCTGGGGGTGGGGGGGATGCTCTACCAGGCCGGACGGCAGGCCGGGCTGCGGGGTGCCCAGCTCCTTCAGGAACGGCTGGGCCTGCAGGGGGAGGATCTGGTGGAGGCAGCCCGCATCGCCTTCGAGGCCGCCCAGTGGGGGGAGGCGCGCTGGCAGCGGGAGGATGCCACCATCCGGGTGGAGGTGACCCATTCCGTCCTCGCCGAGGGGCTCCGGCCCCAGCGAAAGCCGGTCTGTCACCCCCTG
>JAGHYO010000152.1 GCA_017743605.1 Thermoflexus sp.
GCGTCGGCCTTCGCCGACGCAAAGAGGGATTCTTCGGTCGGCGCAGGCCGACCGTTGGCCGGAGGCTCTGCGCCGATTGAAATCGGCCTTCCAAGGCGCTGCGCGCCGAGCGTCGGCCTTCGCCGACGCAAAAGATGCTTTCCGGTCGGCGCAGGCCGACCGTCGGCCGAAGGCCTCCCGAGGTCGAATTCATTCGACTCACAAGCCGACCCCCGGCCAAAGGCCTCCCCAGGTCGAATTCATTCAACGCGCAAGCCTCCCTGGGCCCAATTCCTTCGGCGTGCAAAAGGGGCGCGGCCTTCGCGCCCCTTCTCCACCATGGGCGAGGCAGGACTCGAACCTGCGACCCTCCGCTTGTAAGGCGGATGCTCTCACCCCTGAGCTACTCGCCCGTTTTCCCCACCGGCCGGGTTGCCGGCTGGGTGTTGAAGCGGTTCATGGCTGCTTCCAGCCCCTCCTCAATGAACGCCCGCATTGCCTGAACCGCCCGGTGCAGCACCCCCTCCAGGATCTCCTCCTCGTCCGGCCGGAAGTCCTGGAGGACGTAATCTGCCGGGTCCATCTGTCCCGGGGGGTGCCCGATACCGATGCGCAGGCGGGGGAACTCGATGGTCCCCAGGGCCTGGACGATGGATTTCATCCCGTTGTGGCCACCCGGGCTGCCCCGGGGCCGCAGCCGGATCGCCCCCAGCGGGAGGTCCATGTCATCGTAAACCACAAGCATCCGGTTCAGCGGCACACGACAGAAGGCAACCAGGGGGCGCACCGAACGGCCGCTCAGGTTCATGAACGTCTGCGGCTTGGCTAGGATCACCCGCTGGCCGGCCAAGCGTCCCTCCGCGAGGAGGGCCTGATGCTGGATGCGGCGGAGGGCCAGCTGATGGGCCTGGGCGAAGAGATCCACCGCCCGGAAGCCGATGTTGTGGCGGTTGCGGGCATACTCCGGCCCGGGGTTCCCCAGGCCCACAATGAGCACCGGAGGGCCCTCCGGGATGTCCTCCTCCGTTGCTTCTCCCCTCGCGGGCTCCGGCCGGAGCGCCCAGAGGATCCGATCCAGCCGCTCCAGGGCATCCTCGTAGTGCAGAGTCACTCGTTTGCTTCTCCCCAGGAGATTCCGGCGCGGCGGCTCACTGGGCCCGCACCAGGATCGGTGCCCCGCGCCACAGGGATTCCAAGTCGTAGAAGCGACGCTGTGGGGGCGCAAACACGTGGACGATGATATCTCCGTAATCCATCAGCACCCATCCTGAGTCAGGATCCCCCTCCACCCGCGCCGGGTCCACCTGATATCCCCGGGCCGTGGCGTCCGCGATCCCCTCCACAATCGCTTTCAGCTGTCGCTCCGAGGTCCCGGTGCAGATGATGAAGTAATCGGCGAAGGCCGCCCGGGACCGGATGTCCATCAACACCACGTCTATCCCTTTTTTGTCCAGGATGGCGTCCACGATCCGATGCGCCAGATCCAGCGTGTTCAGGGATCCACCTCCCAGGTCAAGGATCGATAGGCCTTCCAGATCTGTTCGAGCCCCCTTATCATTCTACCACGTCGAATCCGATCCTCCTATGCGGATCTCCCCTGCTTTCATGGGTTTCCGGTTTTTCCGCCGCCGGTGGATCCACAGGCTTTCCGCCCCGGCTGGCGGTAAGGCTGCTGCGAGGAGGCGCCCGGCCGTCCGATCCTCGCCTTGGTTCTCCCATCGGCGAAAAAGTGATAAGGTAAATCTGCGCAGGGTCAGAGGGTGCGGGCGAATATCCCCCGTGTTTTCCGACCTGAGATCCTCTGCGGACGGGAGGCACGCATGGCGGAGGTGTTCCTCGAAGTGGGGATGACGGCGGAGGAGATCGTGGCCCTCTGCCGGCAGTATACGATCTATGAGTGGTCCGCCCAGGGGATGGTGGATCCCATCCCGGTGGCCCGGGCGAAGGGAGTTTACTTCTGGGACGCTCGGGGGCGGCGCTATCTGGATTTCAACTCCCAGTTGATGAACGTGAACATCGGCCATGGCGACGAGCGGGTCGTCCGGGCCATCCAGGAGCAGGCCGCTCGGCTCCCCTATGTGAACCCCTTCATGGCCACGGAGCCCCGCGCCCGCCTGGGCCGTATGCTGACAGAGATCGCCCCCGGGGATCTGAAGAAGGTCTTCTTCACCCTGGGCGGGGCGGACGCGAACGAGAACGCCATCAAGATCGCTCGCCTTTACACCGGGCGCCACAAGATCATCGCCCGCTATCGCTCCTATCACGGGGCCACGGCAGGGGCCGTTACCCTTACCGGCGACCCGCGGCGCTGGCCCGCCGAGCCCGGCATCCCCGGCGTCATCCACGTGATGGATCCCTATCGCTATCGCTGCCGCTGGTGCATGCGCGAGGAGCGCTGCACCCTGGATTGTCTGAATCATGTGGAGGACGTCATTCAGTTCGAAGGCCCGCACACCATCGCCGCCGTCTTCATCGAGACGGTCACGGGGACCAATGGGATCATCATCCCGCCCGATGGGTATCTGGAGGGCTTGCGGATGCTCTGCGATCGCTACGGCATCCTGCTGATCTGCGACGAGGTGATGAGCGGCTTCGGGCGGACCGGAGAATGGTTCGCCGTGAACCACTGGAAGGTGGTTCCGGATTTGATGACGGTGGCCAAGGGCCTGACCTCGGGCTATCTGCCCCTGGGCGCGGTGCTGATCTCAGAGCGCATCGCCGAGTTCTTCCGGGATCGGCCCTTCCCGGGCGGGCTCACGTATAACTCTCACCCCCTCTGTCTGGCCGCGGCCATCGCCACCCTGCAGGTTTATCAGGAGGATCGCCTCATCGAGAACGCCCGGCGCATGGGGGAGATCCTGGCCCGGGAGCTCGCCCGGCTGAAGGAGCGCCATCCCAGCGTGGGGGATGTGCGCAGCATCGGCCTGTTCGGGGTGGTGGAGCTGGTCAAAAACCGCGAGACCCGCGAGCCCCTGGTCCCCTTCAACGCCCATCCCCGGGAGATGGGGATCATGAACCGCTTGAAGGAGTTCTTCCTCCAGAACGGGCTCTACACCTTCATCCGCTGGAACACCTTCTTCACCAACCCTCCCCTCTGCATCCGGGAGGAGGAGCTGATGGAGGGGCTGGAGATCATCGATCGGGGGCTGGAGATCACGGACGACGCGGTCGCATAGGCCGCGGATGCCCCGGCCTGTTCCGACATCCGGCAAGGAGGCGAGACCATGCGCGTCACCGTCTTCGGCAGCGGCGGCGTGGGAGGCTACTTCGGGGCCTTGCTCGCCCGGGCCGGCCACGAGGTGACGTTCATCGCCCGGGGTGCTCACCTGGAGGCGATGCGCGCCCGCGGCCTGCAGATCAAAAGCGTCCACGGGGATTTCCACCTGCGCCCCGTCCACGCCACGGACCGCCCGGAGGAGGCCCCGCCGGCGGATCTCGTCCTCTACGCGGTGAAGACCTATCACATCCCGGAGACGGTGGGGGTTCTGCCTCGCCTGCTCGCCCCGGAGGGGGTGGTGCTGACCACCCAGAACGGCGTGGAGGCCCCGGATCAGGTGGCCGCGACGGTGGGGACGGAGCGGACCCTGGCAGGCGCTGTCTGGGTGGTTTCGCAGATCGAGGCGCCCGGCGTCATCCGGCAGGAGAGCGCCTTCCGGCGGGTCGTCGTGGGGGAGCTGGACGGACGGCTGACCCCCCGCGCTCAAGCGATCGCCGGCGCCTTCGCGGCGGCGGGGGCGGAGGCGGAGGCCACCGCGGAGATCCGCAAGGTGCTCTGGACCAAGTTCCTCTTCATCGCGGCCATCGGCGGGGTGGGCAGCCTGGTGCGTTTGCCGGTAGGGGCGTGGCGGGAGGTCCCGGAGACCCGGGCGCTGCTGGAGCAAGCGATGCGGGAGATTGAAGCGGTGGCCCGGGCGGCGGGCGTGCCGCTGGATCCCGATGTGGTGCCGCAGACGATGGCCTTCATCGACCGCCTGGCGCCGACGGCCACCTCCTCCATGCAGCGGGACGTGGAAGCGGGCCGCCCGCTGGAGATCGAAGCCATGAGCGGCGCGGTGGTCCGTATCGGGGCGCGTTACGGGGTCCCCACCCCTGCCCACGCGTTCATCTACGCGGTCCTGAAGCCCATCCACGCCCAGGCGCAACGGAGGGCCGGGGTATCCGCGGAGGCTTCCCCTTGAATTTCTTTCCGAAAACCCGGGGCGAGGAATCCGCCCAGGCGCTCACCGCTGCGGAAGGCCGAGGCTGAAGCCGCAACCCTGCGTCACCGGGGACCAGGATGCGGGGCGGAAACCCCTCCGTTGCAGGAGCGGCGTCCACCTCAATCCGTCGCCTCTGTAGGCCGGAATTCATTTCGGCATCCTTGCCGTAGGACCGGCTTTCGCCGCGATGGAGTAACCTGTTTTGCCGCCTGAACAGGCCTTAAAAGAACGCCCCCCGGCGGGTGGAGCTGAGCAGATACAGGAAGAAAGGTCCGCCCAGGAGGGCGGTGAGCAGGGTCAGGGGGATCTCCTGCGGAGGTATCAGGGTGCGGCTCAGCAGGTCGGCGAGGGCCAGCAGGGTTGCCCCCAGGAGGATCGAGGCGGGGATCACCCGGGAATAACGTGGGCCGATCAGCAGGCGGGCCAGATGCGGGGCGATCAGCCCGACGAAGCCGATGATCCCGGTGAAGGCCACGGCGCCAGCCGTGGCCAGGGTGGCGGCGGCGATGGCCAGCCGTTTCACCCGCTCCACCGGCAGGCCCAGCTGCAGCGCCTGCTCCTCCCCGAACTGCAGCACGTCCAGGGGATAGCCCAGGGCGACCAGCGCCCCCAGGCCCAGGGCCACGTAGGGGAGCGCCCCCCATAGGGCTGGCCATCCGCCCAGGGCATAGCCCCCCAGCATCCAGATCCAGGCTCGATAAGGGGCGATGCGGCCGACCATCAGCATCAGCAGCCCGAGGCTCAGGGCGTTCAGCACCGCTCCCACCGCCACCCCGGACAGCAACAGCGTGGTGAGGGGGAGGGTCTTCCCGACCCGGGCCAGCCGGTAGACCAGCCCCACCGTCAGGATCCCCCCGATGAAGGCGGCGAGGGGGAGGCCCAGCAGGCCGGCGAAGACGCCGGGGAAGTTCAGCGCCACGGCGATGAGGGCGCCCAGGTTGGCCCCCGCCGCCACGCCGATCAGGTAAGGATCCGCCAGGGGGTTGCGGAACAACCCCTGATAGGCCGCGCCCGCTCCGGCCAGCGCGGCCCCGGCCAGGGCCATCAGCAACACCCGGGGGATGCGCACCTCCCACACAATGGTCATCAGGGTGGGATCCACCCCTTCCCCGGGTCGGATCCGCGCCATCAAAACCCGGCCGAGCTCCGGCAGGGGGATGCTCACCGGCCCCAGGGCCATCCCCATCCCCAGGCTCATCCCCAGCGCCAGCGCCAGGCCGGCCCACAGGCCGATCCGCATCGGGCGGGCGCGGCGTCGAAGCAGGCGAAGGGTCTCACCGGCCATTGGATGCTCCCCGGCGGAATTCCCCCACTCTCCCGCTCACGGCCAAATCCGCAGCGGGGCAGCCCGGGAGAGCCCGAGAGGCCAGCGCGGCGCCCGGACCTGCTGCGGGAACAGCTCCGGGTGGATGATCCGGGCCATCGCCTCCAGGCCCTCCACGATGCGAGGGCCGGGCCGGGAGATTCGATCCGCGTCGATGGGGTAGATCCGCCCCTCCCGCACCGCCCGCAGGCGGTTCCAGCCCGGCCGCTGTCGGACCTTCTCCGGCG
>JAGHYO010000006.1 GCA_017743605.1 Thermoflexus sp.
ATCTCCGCCCGCTGGCGGCGCAGCTCCGCGAGGGTCTTCTCCGTGGCCTCCATCAGGGCGATCAGCTTCTGGATCGTTTAAGCCACGCCGGGACGTGGCTCTCCGGGGACCTCCGCCGGCGCATCCTGAGGATTAGGAGGAGGGATCAGGACGCTTTGAATTGGGGCTCCATAGGAGGAAACCTTCAGGCCTTCCCGGTGGTCTTGAGCTTCTCTTCTACTCTTCCGCTTCGAGGCCCAGGTTGCTGGAGAGCAGGAGAGGGCGGTTCTCCCGCTTGGCCTGGCGCTTCAGGGCGGCCAGGCGGCGGATCAAGCGCTCCAGATCGAGCCCCTGGCTCGGATCCACCACGCCGCCGACGATGGAGACCGAGAGCTCCGCGGCGTGAACCCGCTGGGGGAATTTCTCCAGGATCTCCCAGGAGACCGGGCTGAGGACGTGGGGGCGGGTGAGGAGAACGAAGTCGTCGCCCCCGATGTGACCGATGAAATCCCGGGCGGGATCGCCGTGGGCGGCCATGGCCTCCTGCAGCAGCCGGGCGAAGGCCTGGAGCACCCGATCCCCCTCCCGGAACCCGTAGCGATCATTGAAGTCCTTGAAGGCGTTCAGGTCCGCGTAGGCGATCCCAAAGGGTTCCCCACTTTGGAAGCGCCGCGCGATCTCCGCCTCAATCTCCGGGTTCCCCGGGAGGCCGGAGAGCGGATTGGTGGCCCGTTCCCGCTGGGAGCGGCGCAGATGCATCCCCACCCGAGCCAGGAGCTCGGGGATGGCCACAGGTTTGGTGAGATAATCGTCCGCGCCCGCCTGGATCCCCCGCAGCTTGTCCTCGATGCGTCCCAGGGCGGTGAGCATCAGCACGGGGACAGTGCGCAGATGCCAGAAATTCCTCACCCGATGGCATACTTCAAAGCCATCCAGGCTAGGCAGCATGACGTCGAGGAGGATGAGGTCCGGCTGCCGGCTCCGGATCCACTCCATGGCGGCCGGTCCGTCCTCAACGGCCGCCACTTCGTAGCCGGCTTTTTGCAGGACAGCGGTGAGCAGCTCCCGCAGGGCGGAGTCGTCTTCCACCACCAGGATCCGTGCGCGCTGTTCGGACATCGGGTATGCCCTCCGGGTCGATAAGCGGGTCATTCCCCGCTGGCCATCTGGGATTCCATCAGGCAGGCCTGTGCCTCCCAGAGGAGCTCGTGCTGGGAGGCCCACGCTGGATCGACAGAGGCCTCATGCAGCAGCCGCTCCATGGCCGCGCGGCCGGGGAAGGACCCGATCACGCCCCAGGCCGTGCAGGCCAGGGCGCCGGCAGCGTTGCCCAGCAGGGCGGCCGTCGCCGGGGAGGCGCCCCGGGCCAGGCCGAACAGGAAGCCCGCCTTGAAGGCGTCCCCGGCGCCGGTGGTGTCCAGCGCAGGGACCCGGAAGGCGGGCACGCTCTGTTCTTCTCCCGCTCGCCCCAGCAGGCGGCATCCCCGCTCGCCCTGTTTGAGGACGATCCAGCGCAGCCGCAGAGCCTCCCGGAAGCCGGACCGAGGATCCGATCCGAACAGGCAGTCCGGGATCCAGAGCGCACTGCAGGCCTGCAGCCGCGGCTTGCTGCAGCAGGGCCAGCGCCGCGCGGCGGAGCGGGCTCTCTTCCAGGAGGGCGTAGCCGGAAAGATGGACGAAGCTGGCTGGCGGAAGGGCGAACTCCGGGAGGCAGGCGAGCCGGCTGGCCCCCCGGTGGGAGAGCATCGTTTGCTCCCCTTCCGGCGTCACCGGGACGATGATGGTAGAGGTGAGGGCGTCGGAGCGGCGCTGGAGGAGATCGACGCTTGCGCCGCTGGCCCGCAGCTCTCGGAGCACCCATTCTCCCAAGGGGTCCTCCCCCACGGCGCCGATCAGGCGGGTGGAGAGCCCCAGCTGCGCCGCCACCGCCGCCGTGTTGGCCGCTGATCCCCCAGCCCGTAGGAACATCTGGGTAGCGTGCCGATCCTCTCCGGGCTCCGGGAGGCGGGGGAGAGCCAGGAAGAGATCCACTGTGACGTCGCCGATGACCAGCAGCACGCAGCAGGGCCCTCCATTTGGGTCGCAGGGTGGCGCCGGCGGATGTGCTCGCTCCGGTCCCTACTTCAGGAGGCCGGGGCGTGGCGCGCTCGGGCCCGGGCAAGGGCGCGCGCCGCAGCCTCCTCCGGCGAGGAGACTGTCTCCATCGGAACGGTGATCCCCGGCCGGTGCAACGTCCACGTCCCCAGGCCGATCACCGGGATGCTCCATTTAAGGGCCAGGGCGATTTCGGAGAGGGTGCCGAACTCCCCGCCGATGGCGATCACGGCCTCGGCGGCCCGCACGACCAGGGCGTTGCGCGCCTCGCCCAGCCCGGTGGGCAGGGGAAGGCGCACATGGGGGTTGGCCTCCGCGGGGTCGCTCCCGGGGAGGATCCCGACCGTGAGCCCGCCGGCCTCCACGGCGCCCCGGCAGACGGCCTCCATCACCCCGCCGCGGCCGCCGCAGATCACCACCGCGCCGGCCTCCGCCAGCCGGCGGCCCACCGCATACGCCCAGGCCTCCTCCTGGGGCGTGGCGTCGCTGCTCCCGACCACCGCAATCCGGAGAGGCCGTTCAACGCTCCAGTCGTTCCACTTCATCGGCGGCCCCCCGGCCCAGCTGTCGCGAGCGCACATAAGCCGCCCAGATGGCGCGGGAGATCACCGTGCGGAAGCCGCCCTTCTCCAGGTGATACAGGGCCTCCGCTGTTGTGCCCCCCGGCGAGGTGACCTGGTTGCGCAACGCCGCCGGGTGCAGACCGGACTGGCGGGCATAGAGGGCGGAGCCGATGACGGTCTGATACACCAGCTGCTCGGCCACCCGCCGGGAGAAGCCCAGGTGCACCCCGGCGTCCACCATGGCCTCCATGAACAGGAACACGTAGGCGGGCCCGGTCCCGGTCAGGGCGGTGGCCATATCCAGGTAGCGCTCGTCGTCCACGTAGACTTCCTCGCCCATCGCCCGCATGAGCAGGATCGCCTGCTCCCGCTGGCGCGGGGTCACCTCGTCGGTGGCTGTCCACACCGTGATCCCCTGGCCGATCTGGGCGGGGGTGTTGGGCATCGCTCGGATGATGGCGGAGACCCCTAGACCCTCCCGCAGGGTGGCGATGCGCACGCCGGCGGCGATGGAGAAGGTCAGGGCCCCCGGGCGGATGTGGCCGCGTAGCTCCGGGAGCACGCGGGGGATCAACTGGGGCTTGACGGAGAGGATCACGATCTCCGCCTCAGCGGCAGCCTCCGGGTTGTGCACTGTGGGGCGCACCCCGTAGCGGCTCCGAAGCTCCTGCCCTCGCTCCGGCCGCGGCCCGCTGGCGATGATGTCCCCGGGATCAACCAAATTGTCCCGCAAGAGTCCACGGATCATCGCCTCGGCCATCACCCCGCTGCCGATAAAGGCCATCCGCGGCAGACGTCCATCCGCCGACATCGTCCCCTCCTCTCCAGGCTCCAGCGCCTTGCGGATTCTGATCTCCCGGGTTTTGTGCAGTATAAGAAGGTCCATCCGCCTGTGCAAGATCGAAGTAGAATTAGAGAGACGGCCGCGGGCGCATCTCCGGGTCTGGCTGGGGTGGAGGCTTTGATTATAATTGTCACTTGCGTTGCTTTCCAGCTTCGCGCGGAGGTTCTGACGAGATGCCCAAACGCACCTATCAGCCCAAGCGGCGGAAGCGGTTGAGGGGGCACGGGTTCCGGGCCCGCATGCGCACCAAGGGCGGACGGCGGGTGCTGAAGGCGCGGCGGCTGAAGGGCCGGTGGCGGCTGACCCCGCAATATGAGGGGGCCAAGCGCATCAACTGGAAGGGGAAGTATCGCGGCCCCTCCGGCCGTAAGGATTGATCTCCCTGGTCGCTGTGGCCTCGCTGGTCCGGCTGCGTCACCGCAAAGCCATCGAGCGGGTCCTGCGGGAAGGGCGGTCTTGGTCCACCCCGCTGCTGAAGCTGATCGTCGCCCCGAACGACCTGGAGGTCACCCGGGTGGCAGTGATCGCAGGACGACGCGCCCTCGGCAAGGCGGTCCGCCGGAACCGGGCCAAGCGCCTGCTCCGCGAGGCCGCTCGTCTGCACCTTCACGAGATCCGGCCGGGTTGGGATCTGGTGCTCATCGCCCGGCCAGATCTCCCAGACCGCAAGCGGCAGGAGGCGGAGGCGGCGCTCTGCGAGGCGCTCCGCCGGCTGGGGTTGCTGGTGGCCTCGCGGGAAGGGCACAGGGAGAGCCCCTCTGAGGAAGAGAGGTGAGGGGATGGGAAAGGGCAAGGATCTCCCGGCACGGACGGCCATGGCGTTGATCCGCCTGTATCGACGGTGGATCTCTCCCTTACTGCCTCCCAGCTGCCGGTTTTATCCGAGCTGCTCTCAGTACACCTACGAGGCCATTGCTCGTTACGGATTGCTCCGTGGGGGATGGCTGGGCCTTAAACGGATCGCGCGTTGCCATCCGTTTCATCCCGGCGGTTACGATCCCGTCCCATAGGGGAGCGGGGATGTCCGGGGTGTGTTGAATCCGTGCGACGCGGAAGGCTTTCGGCCGACAGTGGGCCCTGAGCATCGAATGAATTCGACCTAGGGAGGCTTTCAGCCGACAGCCAGCGTGCGCCGACCGAAGCGGAGCTCCGGTCTTATCTCTCGGCTTGGCCCGCACTGGGCCAGGTTTCAGGAGGTCGCACCGTTGCGGATGTCGCTATGGAACCGGAACATCCTAAAGGGATTGTGGATGCTGGCGGGGGTGGCGCTGGCCGCTTGCGGCGGCGTGCCCACGAGCTGGCCCGGGATGCAGGTCGCCGATCAGACCCTTTACGTCGCGAATCTCGATCAGGTGCTGGCGGTGGATCCGCAGTCCGGTCAGGAGCGCTGGCGGTTCCCGCCGAAGGACGGGAACGCGGGCGCCTGCGGCGTGGTTTACCACGCGGCCCCGGCAGTCGTGGCGGGTCGGGTCCTCATCGCCGCCGAGGACCCGGCGACGGGGGAGAGCCGCCTGTGCGGGCTGGATCGAGAGAGCGGAGCCCTGCAGTGGGTGTATCCGCCGGCGGAGCAGCCGCCCTTAGGTCCTATCTTCGCGGGCCTGATCTCCGATGGGACGCAGGTCTTCGCCGGCACAGGCGACGGCTGGGTGATCGCTCTGGATCCGGAGACCGGCCAGCCGCGCTGGCGGACACGCCTGCCGGAGGCCGGGCGGGGGGCTGCCCGGATTTGGGCCACCCCGGTCATCTCCGGGACGCTGCTCGTGGTGGGGACCATGGATCACCGCCTGTTGGCGCTGGATCGGGAGAGCGGGGGGCTCCGCTGGCCAGCCCCCTTCCAGGCCCAGGGGGCCATCGCAGGCGCCCTGACCTTGGATGGGGAGACCCTCTACGTGGGGGCCTTCGACGATCACCTCTACGCTGTGGATCTCGGCGGCGGGCAGGAGCGTTGGCGCTTCCGGGCTGGCCACTGGGTGTGGGACGGGCCCGCGGTGGCGGGTGACCGCCTGATCGTCGGGGACATGAGCGGGAAGGTGTGGGCCCTGGACCGTCAGGGACGTCCCATTTGGGCCCAGCCCTTCCAGGCCAACGGCCCGGTCCGCGCCCGCCCGCTGGTGGTCGGGGATCGGGTCTATGTGGCGGACGAAGCAGGATGGCTTCATTGGCTGAATCGGACGGATGGGACGAAGGTGAAATCCGTGAACCTAGCGCCCGGGCGTCTCCTCACCCCGTCGGTGGTGGCCGCGGATCGGATCGTGGTGGCTCCCACGGGCAGCCCGTTCCGTGTGATCGCTTTCCATCCGGACCTCAGCGAGGCCTGGAAACTGGCTCGCTGAGGGGAGCCGGGCCCTTTGGGATGGACAGCAAGGAGGCCGGATGAACCCGATCACGTTGATCACGAATCTTCTGTTCTTCCAGCCGCTGATCAACCTGCTGCTGGTGCTCTACGCCCTCCTGGGGCAGAACTTCGTCCTGGCCATTGTGGCCCTGACGGTGCTGATCCGCCTATTGCTCTATCCGCTGACGGCCAAGCAGCAGCAGGCGATGAAGAAGATGCAGGAGCTCCAGCCCCGCTTGCAAGAGCTTCAGAAGAAATACGGGAAGGACCGGGAGAAGCTGGCTCAGGAACAGATCAAGCTCTACAAAGAGGCGGGGGTCAACCCCCTGGGGGGGTGTCTCCCTCTCCTGATCCAGTTCCCGATCCTGATTGCCGTCTACCAGGCCATCATCCACGTCTTGGCCCTCAACCCCATCGCCGTCATCGATCTGTCTAAGCTGCTCTATCGGTTCGACGGGTTTTCCACCCTATCCACCCTCCTCCCCATCCAGAGCCAGTTCCTGCTCTGGGACCTGGGGCGGCCGGAGCGCGTCTTCGTCCCGGTGGGCGGGATCTTGATCCCGCTGCCGATCATGACCCTCCTGGTCGTTGTCACCACGTGGTGGTCTCAGAAGGTGATGACGCCGCCGAGCACCGATCCCCAGACACGGATGACCACCCGGCTGATGAACCTGTATATGCCGCTCTTCTTCGGATGGATCAGCTACAACCTGGCGGTAGGGTTGAGCGTCTACTTCATCGTCACCAACCTGATCTCGATGGTTCAGTTCGCCCTGGTCACACGGGACTGGCGGGGGGCGCTGGTCCGCCGGTTCGCCCTGGGCCGGGCCCCGGCCGTCCCTTCCTCTCCGCCTTCAGGCTCTCCGCCTTCGGGCTCGGCCCCGCCAGCGCCGTCCCCTCGTCCGCGCCGCAAGGCCCGGAGCGCGAAGCATTAGGATCTTGATCTTGGGGCGACCGGGAGGGCCCCTTGTGCCTCTCCTACGCTGCCGTTTCAGATCCCCATGAAGAGGTGAACCATTGATGACGGATCTCGAATCATCTCCGGAGCTCATCGTCAGCGGTCCGACCATCGAGGCGGCCATCCAGGCGGGGCTAGCTCAACTGGGGGTCTCTCGCGAGGCGGTGGAGATCGAGGTGCTAGATCCCGGGAGCCCGGGCTTCTTAGGCCTGGGGGCGCGGGAGGCCCGGGTGCGCCTGATCGCGCGCCGCCCGCCGGAGACGCCCCCGCCGCTCCCGGCTCCGGAACAGGTCGAGGAAACAATGGCGGAGGCCATCCGCGGCCTTCTGAAGTCCCTGGGGATGTCGGCCCGGCTTTCCATCGCCCAGGAGCCGGTGGAAGGGGCAGAGGGCCCCGAGCCCCCTACCATCTGGACGGCACGGATCGAGGGTCCAACGGTCGGGCGCCTCATCGGTCACCACGGCCGCACGCTCTATGCCTTCCAAACCCTGGTCCGGGCGATTGTGGCCCGGCGCCTTGGGGCGCTCGTCCCCCTGATCGTGGACATCAACGGCTATCGGACGAAGCGGGCGGAGGCCCTGCGGCGCTTGGCTCAGAAGAAGGCCAATCAGGTGATGGCCACCGGGCGTCCGGTCGAGTTGGAGCCTATGCCGGCCGCCGAACGCCGGGTGATCCACATGGCCCTGAAGGATCACCCTCGGGTGACCACCTACAGCATCGGGGAGAGGGAGGAGCGACGGGTGGTGATCGCCCTGCGCTGGACCGCCGAGGAGTGAAGATGTCCCCTGTGGATTACGTGGTCATTGGCCACGTGTGCCGGGATCGGACGCCAGCTGGCCCGATGTTCGGTGGAACAGCGGCTTACGCCGGGCGGACAGCCCTGGCCCACGGCTGGCGGGTGGGGGTGATCACCAGCACCGGCCCGGACTGGGACCCCCAGCGGGCGCTGGAGGGGGCGCATGTTATGAACCTCCCGGCGGAGCGGACCACCGAGTTCGAGAACGTGTATACCCCGGAGGGCCGCCGGCAGCGTCTGCACGGCGTCGCCGAGCGGCTGCTGCCGGCAGCAGTCCCCCTGGAATGGCGCCGACCCCGGGTGGTCCATCTGGGCCCCATTGCCGACGAGGTGGATCCCTCCCTGTTGGAGGCCTTTGAAGGTGCCCTGCGCGGGGTCACCCCGCAGGGCTGGATGCGCGCCTGGGATGCCCAAGGTCAGGTCTATCCCCAGCCCTGGCGGGAAGCGGAGCGGATCCTCCTCCGCGCCGACGTGGTGGTCTTCAGTGAGGAGGACATCCAGGGGGACTGGGAGACGGCCCGTCGCTGGGCGCGTCAGGCGCGCATCCTGGTGGTCACTCAGGCCGCCCGGGGCGCCACCCTTTTCCTGGACGGCATCCCCCATCCGATCCTAGCGCATCCGGCGGAGGAGGTGGACCCTACCGGCGCCGGGGACGTCTTCGCGGCGGCCTTGTTCATCCAGCTTTGGGAGACACGCGACCCCCTGACGGCGGCCCGGTATGCCGCGCGGGTGGCGGCCCTCTCGGTGACCCGGCCGGGCCTGGAGGGCACTCCCCGTCCGGAGGAAATCGCGGCCATCCGGCAGGAAATCCCGGCCTGATCCCGGTCGAGAGAGCGCCGAGCGATGCCGGTTTACGCCTTCGCCAATCAAAAGGGAGGGGTGGGCAAGACGACCTCGGCAGTGAACTTGGCGGCGTATCTGGCAGCCGTTGGGCGTTCGGTGTTGCTGGTGGACCTGGATCCTCAGGGCAACGCGACGGCCAGCCTGGGGATCGATCGATCCGTCCTCCGGCGCTCCATCCATGAAGCCCTCGTGGATGGCGCACCCCTCGCGGAGCGGATCCTGCCCACGCGCTGGGAGGGCCTACATCTGGCCCCAGCCGCCCTGGACCTGGCCGGCGCGGAGGTGGGGCTGGTTTCGGCCCCGGAACGGGAGTTCCGCCTCCGCCGGGCCTTAGAGGAGATCCGCTCTGCTTACGCTTACGTGCTGATCGACTGTCCTCCCAGCCTCGGCCTGCTGACCCTCAACGCCCTGGTGGCAGCGGACGCCCTGATCGTCCCGGTGCAGTGCGAGTATCTGGCCCTGGAAGGGCTTTCCCGCTTGCTTCAGACAATGACGCGGGTGCGCCAGCGGTTCAACGCCCGCCTACACGTGCGGGGCTTCCTGCTGACCATGTTCGACGCTCGCTCGCGGTTGGCCCAGCAGGTGGTCGAGGAGGTGCGCCATCATTTCCCGGGGCGGGTGTTCCGGACGGTGATCCCCCGCAGCGTGCGCCTCGCAGAGGCGCCCAGCTACGGCCTCCCCATCGTCGCCTATGCGCCGAACTCCTCAGGCGCCCTTGCCTACGCGGCCCTGGCCCAGGAGCTGCTGCAGGGGGATGGCCTGCTGGTCCCTTCCCTAGAAGGAGGCGCGCATGGGGCGTAAGTTCGGATTGGGGAAAGGCCTAGAGGCCCTGCTGCCGGCCGGCGAGGCCGTGGGCCTCCTGGAGGTCCCTATCGAGGCCATCCAGCCCAACCCCCACCAGCCCCGCCGGCAGATCGACGAGGCGGAGCTGGAGGAGCTGGCCCAATCCATCCGGGAGCATGGCCTGCTGCAGCCCCTGATCGTCACCCAGACCCGGGCGGATCCGCTGCGCTACACCCTGATCGCCGGGGAGCGCCGATGGCGGGCGGCCCGGCGGGCGGGCCTGACGACGGTGCCGGTGGTGGTCCGCGAGGTGGCTCCCCAGCAGATGCTGGAGCTGGCCCTGGTCGAGAACTTGCAGCGCGCGGATCTCAACCCCATTGAGGAGGCCCAAGCCTACCGGTATCTGATCGAGCAGTTCGGCCTGACCCACGAGGAGGTTGCCCGCCGGGTCGGCCGGAGCCGGACGACGATCACCAACGCCCTGCGCCTGCTCCAGCTGCCGCCCCCCATACAGGCTCACCTGATGGAGGGGCGCATCGCGGAGGGCCACGCCCGAGCCCTGTTGATGCTCTCTCATCCCGCCCAGCAGGAGATGGTCCTCCGGCGCATCCTGGAGGAGGGCCTGAGCGTGCGGGCGACCGAGGAGCTGGCCCGCCGCTTGCGGGGCCAGCGCCCGGCCCGGCGGAAGGCGGCCTCCCGTCCGCCCGGCCTGGCGGAGCTGGAGGTCCGCCTGCGCCAAGCCCTGGGCACCAAAGTCCGCCTCTCCCACAACCGCAAAGGCGGGCGCCTGATCATCTATTACTATTCCGAGGAAGAATTGGAAGCCCTCCTTCGTCGCTTGCTCGGCTCCTCGTGATCCCATAATCCCCTTCGACCTGGAGGTCCTTCCATGCCCCACCCGGCCCTCATCCGCGAGAAGGTGCGCCAGGCCATCGCCCTCTTGAACGAGAAGGGGATCGACGCCTGGCTCACATTCGTGCGGGAGACGAAGCAGACCCGGGATCCGGTCCTCGACCTGATCCTGGACCTGAACGTCACCTGGATCTCGGCCTTCATCCTCACCGCCCAGGGGGATCGCGTGGCCATCGTCGGCCGGTTCGACCGGGACAACGTGGCGGCCCTCGAGGTCTGGGATCCGGTCATCGGCTACGACGAGAGCATCCGGGGTCCTCTGGTGGAGACGCTCCAGCGGCTGAACCCCCGCGAGATCGCTATCAATTATTCAGAGAACGATCCTGCAGCCGACGGCCTGACTCACGGGATGTGGTGCATGCTCCACCGGCTCCTGAACGGCACCCCCTTCGTCGGCCGTCTGATCTCGGCGGAGGACCTCATCGGATCCCTGCGCGGCCGCAAGATCCCTCTGGAGCTGGAGGCAATCCGGCAGGCGGTGGAGACCACCGAACGGCTGTTCGAAGAGATCGGAGCCTTCCTGCGCCCCGGCCGCTCCGAACAGGAGATCCAGGCCTTCGCCCGCGAGCGGATGCGCGCCTATGGGGTGGAGCCGGCCTGGGATCCGGATTACTGTCCCATCGTCGCCGTGGGCCCCGAGGCCCCGGTAGGACACACGATGCCGGGGGACCGCCGGGTGGCGCCGGGTGTCCTGGTCCACGTGGATCTGGGGATCCGCCAGGAGGGGTTCTGCTCGGATCTGCAGCGCGCCTGGTATGTGCTGGGCGAGGACGAGACAGAGCCCCCGTCGGAGGTCCAGCGAGCGTTCCGGGCTGTTCGGGAAGCGATCCGCGCGGGCTTCCAGGCCCTACGGCCGGGCGTTCAGGGATGGGAGGTGGACGCCGCCGCCCGCCGCGCCCTGACCGGGCAGGGCTATCCAGAGTATCTGCACGCCCTGGGGCATCACATCGGGCGGACGGTGCACGATGGCTCCACAACTCTAGGGCCGCGCTGGGAGCGCTACGGTCAGACCCCGTATGGGGTGGTGGAGGCCGGCAACGTGTTCACGCTAGAGCTGGGCGTGCGGGCGCCCGGGTATGGCTATGTCGGCCTGGAGGAGGACGTGCAGGTCACGCCCCAGGGGGCGGAGTGGATCAGCCATCCGCAGACGGAGCTCTGGGTGATCCGACCGTGAAGGAAGCGGGCTATGTCGAGCTCGAAGACGCCGCGCTTCTCGCACGGATCGCGGGAGGCGACAAGCAGGCGCGGGTGGCCCTTTACGACCGGCATGCGTCTCAAGCCTTTTCCCTCGCGCTGCGCATCCCGGGCGACCCCGAGACCGCCGAGGAGGGGTCATGGATGTGTTCTGGAGCCTCTGGCAGCACGCCAGGGCCTTCACGCCGGAGCGGGGCCGCTTCACCACCCGGCTCCGCGCCATGGTGCGCCATCGGGCCATCGATGCCCTGGGCCGCCGTCGCGCCCAGCCGCCCTCGCTCCCGGAGCCCCCGGAGGAGGAAGCGGAGCTTGAGGCCCCTGACCCCTCAGTAGAGGACGCGGCAGAGGCCCGGGAGCTGGCCCAGGCCATCCAGAGATCCCTGGCGGTCCTCCCGCCTGCCCAACGGCAGGCGCTGGAGCGAGCGTATTCCCAGGGATGAACCCATCGGGAGATCGGGGCGCATCTCGGCGGGTCTCTGAGGATGATCAAGGGCCGCCTCCATCCGGCGCTGCGGAAGGTTCGCAACTGGCTGGTTGAGCGGTGAGCGATCCCATCAGGCGCTCCGGAAAGGATCCCGAAGAGGGCTTCGTGCGTATCACGGACTAAGGAGAACGTCACAGATCTGCGGCGCAGTAGAGGCTGTCTCTGTGGATGCTTCTGGGGGAAACCTGGATCACCGGGTCGCGTGGATGGAGCGAAGCGGAGCGATGAGGCAAGAGATCCCGAAGGAAGAGCTGGCCGTTTATGCACGAGGGGCGCTGCCACCGGAGGAGGCGGCTGCGGCGGTGGCCCATCTGGCCGGGTGGCCGGCGTGCCGGGAGCGGGCGCACCGTTACCGGGAGGCCGCCGCGGCCCTCGCCTACGCCGCGCCGCTGCGCCGCCCTCCGCTGCGCTTGAAGGCCCGGCCGCTGGCCCGAGCCCGAGGAGCAGGGCGCCGCCGCGAGCGAGGGCTTGCGCCGGGGATCGCCCCGATCGCCGCGGTCTTGACCCCGACCCCCTTCGCCCCTTCCCTTGGATTCCGGTTCGGGGCGCCGCCCCGGGTGGTCCCGCTCCAAGGTGCGGAAGGCCATCTCATTCTGAAGGACCGCCAGGCCCCACCGGTCACGAAGGGACTGGCCGTTCCCCCTGAGGGGCAGGTCGATCCGGTTGGGTTCGCCGACGCCGCCGAGCGTCGCGTCAGCGGCGGGATCCTCTGCGCCCAGGCCCGACCGTATGGGGTCTATATGGTCAACGTCCCCCTCCCGTTGACAGCCCATGTGTGCGTCGGGGCGACCCTGGAGCCGGAAGGAGGCAGCCTCTTCCCCGCTAGGCCCCAGGCCCTGCGCAGCGTCCTGCGTTGATGGATTCCACCGCTTCGTGGGATTCGGCCTCTGATCCGGAGGTGCCTATGCAGGCTGCGGACTGGATCTTGTGGAACGCCCGGATCTACACTCAGGACCCCGAGCAGCCATGGGTGGAGGCGCTGGCGGTGGTGGGGGAAACCATTGCGGCGATGGGCCCGATGGAGGCGGTGCGGGCATGGCGGGGGCCCCGCACCCGGATCCTGGACCTGAAGGGCGCGACGGTGCTGCCAGGTCTGATCGACGCCCACCTCCACCTGGAGGGATGTGCCCGCCTCCGGATGGGAGTGGACGTCGACACGCCAACCCTTGAGGAGGCCCTGGCCCGGGTGGCCCGGCAGGCGGCCGCCCGGCTGCCCGGGGAGTGGATCATCGGACGAGGATGGCTGCAGGAGCGCTGGGGGCGCTTCCCCACGGCTGATGATCTGGACCAGGTGGCACCGGCCCATCCGGTGGCCCTGTGGGCCCGCAGCGGCCATGCCCTTTGGGCCAACCGGGAAGCCATGCGCCGGGCCGGCGTCACCCGGGATACCCCGGATCCCCCCGGAGGGCGGATTGCCCGCGATGCGGCCGGGGAGCCCACCGGCCTCTTCTTCGAACGGGCCATCGATCTCGTGGCCCAGGCGACTCCGGAGCCTTCCACCGAGGAGTTAGCGGAGGCCCTGTATGAGGCCCTGCATGACCTGGCCGCCTTGGGGCTGACGGGGGTGCACAACTTCGATGGCCCCCGCAGCTTCGCGGCCCTCCAGATCCTCCACGCGCGAGGGGATCTGCCGATACGGGTGGTGCAGCATATCCCGCTGTCTGCGCTGGATCACGCCCTGGCCATTGGGCTGCGCTCCGGGTTCGGGGATGCTTGGCTGCGCATTGGGTCGGTGAAGATCTTCGCGGATGGCGCCCTGGGGCCGCGGACGGCGTGGATGCTGGAGCCCTATCAAGGGGAGCCGGAGAACACGGGGATCGCTTACACGCCCCCTGAGGTCATGCGGGAGGCTGCCCATCGAGCGACCCTGGGAGGGCTGTCCCTCGCGGTTCACGCCATCGGCGACCGGGCGAACTGGGAGGTCCTGGATCTCTTCGAAGCGATGCGGACGCTGGAGGCCCAGCTCGGCATCCCGCCGGAGGCCCGGCGGCACCGGATTGAGCACGCCCAGCTTGTGCATCCGGCCGACATCCCGCGTTTCGGCGCCACGCGGATCGTGGCCTCTATGCAGCCGATCCACGCGGTCTCAGACCGCCCCATGGCGGAGCGCTACTGGGGGAGCCGGTGCGCGACGGCCTACGCCTGGCGCAGCCTGAAGGAAGCCGGGGCCCGGCTAGCCTTCGGCTCCGACGCTCCGGTGGAGCCTCCGAACCCTTGGTGGGGCCTGCATGCCGCGGTGGTCCGCGACGGCTGGTATCCCGAGCAGGCCCTCCGCCTGGCCGAGGCCCTGGAGGCCTACACCGTCGGACCGGCCTGGGCGGCCGGGCTGGAGCGGTGGCAGGGCCGGCTGCGGCCCGGGGTGTGGGCGGACCTCCTCGTGCTCCCCGAGGATCCCTTCCGGAGCCCCCCCGATGTCCTCCGGGATCTAGAGGTCCTGGGGACCATGGTCGGCGGCCGCTGGGTGTTTCGAAGGCGAAGCCATCTTATGGACTGACCGCATTCCCGGTTTGGGGCCAACAGAGGGACCCCCATCCCTCGCAGTAGGGGCGCAGCGCTGCTGCGCCCCTACGGACCTGTAGCGCAGATCGAGGGGCACCGGGTCGGTCGCGGCTCCGGCCGCTCCGGCCCTTAGGGTTCCCGATTTGTGTTACAATCCTGATGGAGGATGCTTTCCGGAATAGGGCTCGGGAGGCCGGAAGGGAGGATTGTCCGTGAAGGATGCAATCTTAAAGACCATCGAAGATACTATTTTTGCGTTTTTTCGACGATGGAAGATTCGAGAGTTGGCCCTCTTCGGATCCATTTTACGGGATGATTTTGGGCCAGAAAGCGATATAGATTTTCTGGTTGAATTCGAACCCGATGCAAATTGGAGCTTCCTGGATCACATTCAAATGGAACAGGAGCTGTCTGAAATGTTGGGTCGAGAGGTTCATTTAATCAGAAAAAGACCGTTAGAATACACCCATAATTATCTATTTCGACAAGAAGTTATGTGAACCGCAAAAGTAGTTTTCTTGTCCAAGGGATCTTCCGGTCACTATGATTGATGGGAATGACTCGGTGGACAAAGAAATGAAAATTCTCTCGGCCTGGCGCAAGCGAAGAGCGTCGAGATTTTGTGGCGCGGGAGGCACATTTTCCCAAACAGATAATACAGGGCATGCATGAACCCGGCGGTCCATCCCCAAAGGATGCCGGCGACGCGGACCCGCACGGCGCCCCCTGGAAGGGGGACCCCTGCCACTCCGAGCAAGGTGAGCGTCCAAGCGGCCAGCTTGCGCGGCCCCATCGTTTCCTTCAGCAAGATCCAGGAGAGCAGGGCGACCCATGCGGGGTCGGTGTAAGGCAAGATTGCGGCCATCGCCCTGCCGCTCGCCTGCACCGCCAACTGGAAGGAAGCGTAGAACAGGGCCACGCCGATGAGGCCGAAGGCCAGCACAACCAGGAGATCCCGTCGGGCCGCCCGGACCCGGCCGAGGCAGAGGGCGTGGAGGCCAAACAGCAACCCTCCGAGGGCCACCTGCCAGAAGGCCACTTCCAGGGGCGTCCACTCGGAAGCGAAGGCCAGCGGGCTCAGCGGGCCGATCAACGCCTACGGGCGAGCGGCAGCGAGGACGTAGAAGTCACCGATCATTCGGAGGACTCCGGGGACACGCGGGGATTCTGCGAGGGGCTGGCTAAAGTCGCCTCCCGAAGCCGACGGGGGAGCTCCTCCCGCAACCAGGCCTCGATGTCCTCCACGCCGACGCGGCTCAGGTCGAACCACCGGATGCGAGGGTCTCCCAGCCGGAACCAGTTATACTGATGGCGCACGAAGGCGCGGGTGGCCGATCGGATCCGGCGGATCGCCTCCTCCAGCGGGATCTCGCCTCGCAGATATGTCCCGATCTGCCGGTAGCCCAGGCCGGTCATGGCCGGGAGCTCCCACGGGTAGCCCTCGGCCAGCCGGCGCACTTCCTCGACCAGCCCCGCGGCGATCATGCGCTCCACCCGCCCGTCGATTCGCCGGTAAAGCTCTTCCCGAGGCCGGGTCAGGCCGATCATGATCGCCGCGTAAGGCGGCGGGTTCTTGCGTTGCTGGGCGGAGAAGGGCTGCCCGGTGCGGTGGCAGACCTCCAGGGCGCGGATCACCCGCCGCAGGTTGCGGGGATCGATCCGGGCCGCCGCCTCGGGGTCCAGCCGGCGCAGCTCCTCATACAGAGCCTGGAGCCCCTCTCGTTGCGCCCGCTCCTCCAGGGCCCGTCGCAACGCAGGATCGGGTGGAGCCGAAGGGATCTGCCAGCCCTCCACCACCGCCCAGACGTAAAGGCCCGTGCCACCTACCAAGAACGGCAGCCGCCCCCGTTGGTGGATCTCCTCGATGGCGGCGTAGGCCATGCGCTGGTATTCGGCCAGGGTCAAGGGGCGGTCGGGGTCGGTGACGTCGATCAGGTGATGGGGGGCACGAGCCCGTTCCTCCGGCGTGGGCTTGGCGGTGCCGATGTCCATCCCCCGGTAGATCTGGCGGGAGTCAGCGGAGACGATCTCGCCGTTCAGCCGCTCCGCCAGGATCAACGCGACCTCGCTTTTCCCGACGGCGGTGGGCCCCACGATGGCCACCAGGGGGCGCGGGGAGGAAGGGCGCTCGGTCATCCACGATCCCTCAGAGGACCTCCGCGATGAGCCCGCCGAGCAGAGCGATGAGCAGGCCTAGGTAAAGGAAACAGTGCAACCCCGCCGCCAGGTCCAGGAGGGGAAGACCTGGGTTCAAACGGTGAAGGAGGACTATTAAGAAATCCAGGAGGATCAGGCCGACCCCGATGAGGATGGGCAGGCCTTTGTGGTGGGCCAGGAACTCTGCAATGCGATCGACCCAGCGATGCAGGTCCAGCATTTGGGCGCTCGCCGGATTCACCACACGGGCTCCCGTGGGGCCCGTGCGGCTTCCAGGTGTTCCAGGTAAGGCCGGAAGGCGGCCAGCAGCCGGGCGGGCAGCCGGCCGGAGAGGGTGACCTCGCTGTCGGTGTGGGCTTCCCACTCCACCATGCCCTGTTCGTAGAACAGGGCGATGAGGTCCCCCCGGCTCAGGGGCAGCCGCACCCGCACTGGCGTGAGGCTCTGGTAGAGGACCGCCTCCACCTTGCGCAGGAGGTCCTCCAGGCCCATGCCGTAGGCGGCCGAGATGGCCACGAAGTCGGGATGCTCCGCGGCCCGGGCCTGAGCCTGCTCCGGGTCGGGGAGGCGGTCGATCTTGTTGAGAGCGGTGATCATCGGGATGTCCTGCACCCCGATCTCCCGCAGGGTCTGGATCGCCACCCGGGCCTGCTGCGAGGCGTTCGGATGGGTGATGTCCAGGACGTGAACGATCAGGTCGGCCTCGTTGATCTCCTCCAGGGTAGCCCGGAAGGCGGCCACCAGCTGGTGGGGGAGCTTCTGGATGAACCCGACGGTGTCGGTGAAGAGGGCGATGCCCCCGGCGGGGAGCTTCACCCGTCGCGTGGTGGGGTCTAGGGTGGCGAAGAGCTGATCGGCCACCAGGACGTGGGCTCCGGAGACGGAGTTGAGGAGGGTGGACTTACCGGCGTTGGTGTAACCCACTAGGGCGACGACCGGGATCTGAGCGCGGCGTCGCCGTTCGCGGTAGCGCTGGCGGTGGGCCCGCACCTCCTCCAGCTCCCGCTTGAGGTGGACGATGCGCTCCTTGATCCGTCGGCGGTCGATCTCCAGCTGCTTCTCGCCGGGCCCTCGCAGGCCCACCCCGCTGATCCCTCCGCGGCCGAACGAGCCGCCCGCCTGCTGGGCCAGGTTCTGCCAGCGCCGGGTCAGCCGGGGCAGGCGATATTCGTACTGGGCCAGCTCCACCTGGAGGGCTCCCTCCCGGGTGTGGGCGTGCTGGGCGAAGATGTCGAGGATCAGGGCCGTGCGGTCCAGCACCCGCACCGTGTCGCCGAAGGCGTTCTCCAGGTTGCGTTGTTGGGGGGAAGAGAGCTCGTCGTCGAAAATGACCACGTTGGCGTTCATGGCCCGGACCAGGGCGCGGACCTCCTCCACCTTCCCGGGCCCGATGTAGGTGGCGGGGTAAATCCGGCGCAAGCGCTGGACTGCCCGGCCGACGACCTCCACGCCGGCCGTGCGGGCCAGCTGCGCGAGCTCGTCCAGAGAGTCTTCCACGGGCAACAGCCCCGGCTTCCCATAGACTTCCGTGCCGACCAGCACGGCGCGATCAGCCGGGGGCATCGTCTCCCGGGTTTCGCGTCCGATCGGACACCTCCTTTGTTCAACCGGTCTCAGGGGCGCGGGGCGCCTGACCTGCGTCCTTCCCGCCAGGCGGTCCAGAGCGCCCATCCGAAGACCAGGGCTTCGAACAGGGCGGCAGCGATGAGATAGGGCTCGTGACTCATCCCTCACCCTCCGAGGGCCTGGTGGAAGGCCTGGATGCGGCGCGCGGCCTCCTCCAGGCGAGGGACCGGCTGGACCAGGGAGATCCGGATGTAGCCTTCGCCGGCCTCGCCGAACATCGCCCCAGGGGCGACGGAGACCCCCGTGGCCTCCAGCAGCTGCGCAGCGTAGTCGGCGCTGCGCCAACCCTCGGGCAGCCGCGCCCACACATAAATCGTGGCACGGGGCCGTTCCGTCGTCAAGCCCGCGGCGTTCAGGCCGTCCACCATCACGTCCCGTCGCTGGGCGTATGCGGCGTTCCGCTCGGCCATCCACCCGTCGTCGTGGGTGAGGGCCACAGCGGCAGCCTCCTGGATGGGGCGGAAGTGGCCGGAGTCGATGTTGCTTTTGAGCCGGGCCAGGGTGCCCACCACCTCTGCGTTCCCCACGAGCATCCCCACGCGCCAGCCAGCCATGTTGTGGGACTTGGAGAGGGAGTAGAACTCCACAGCCACCTCTTTGGCCCCGGGGATGCCGAGGACGCTAGGGGCTCGGTAGCCGTCGAAGGCGACATCTGCGTAGGGGTTATCGTAGGCCAGGAGCAGGTTGTGCTGGCGGGCGAAGGCCACTGCCTCCCTCAGGAACTCTATAGTGGGGCATGCGGCGGTAGGGTTGTTGGGATAGTTCAGCCAGAGGATCTTCGCCCGGGCCAGGACCTCCGCCGGGATCTCTGAGAAATCCGGGAACCAGTCTCGCTCCCGCCGCAGGGGCATGTAGAAGATGTCGGCCCCTGCCGCCAGGGCCCCGTCCGTGTAGGTGGGGTATCCCGGGGAGGGGACCAGGGCGATGTCCCCCGGGCCCAGGTAGGCCATGCTCAGGTTGAAGATCCCCTCCTTGGAGCCGATGAGGATCAGGACCTCGCGATCGGGGTCGAGCTCCACGCCGAAGCGGCGGGCGTAGAAACGGGCCACCGCCCGGCGCAGGGTGGGGATCCCTCGGTAGCCCGCGTAACCGTGAGCCCGCGGGTCCCGAGCGTTTTCCTCCATGGCCTCCAGGACGAAGGTCGGGGGGGCCATATCTGGGCTGCCGATGTCCAGGCGGATGACGTCGCGGCCCTCTGCCTGGAGCTCGGCGATCCGCTGCTCCAGGGCAGCGAAGGGATACGGCTTCAGGCGCTGCATGCGCTCCGAGGGGACAGGCGGCATCTCTATCCCACCTCCAAGGATTTTTCTTATTCTAATCCGCCGCGGGAATGGATGCGAAGCTGCCGCGTTTCTTGTGGCCTATCGGACAGCCGGGCGCGCCCTCCCAGCCGCTAGCCTGGCCGTCCCGGGTGGCGCGAGCGTTCCTCCTGCCCCTGAGGCTGCCTCACCGGCTGCAGGACCGCTCAGGTGTCCCTCGCGCCCAGGACCGCGCCGACGTAGATGTCGACCCAGTAGCGGTTGTTCACAACCAGGGCAAGGGCATTGCCGTTCAGGTTGTAGATTCAGAACCCACCGCCCGGCACCGAGCTGTCGGTGGTCCACTGGATGCGGTTCGTCCCGGGGCTCGACCGACCGGCGTCCGCGTGTTCCTTAATCAGGTCGGTGTTCCCGTTACCGAGCGTCTTCGAGACCTTGGCGGTGATCACTGTCATCGGCTCGTTCACATAGGCTTGTCGGCAAACGTCGTAGATGGTGACCTTCATCAGGACGACGCGGTCTTTCTTCGTTGATGTTCACGATAGGGTGGCTTGGCGAGGAATCATCGAACAGGGGCGGGGAGCCCACCACGTAGATCTGCTCGACCGTGATGCGGCCGCCCGCCCCTCGCCGCCTTCCTCGTCCGTGACCGTGTAGGTCCTGGGCGCGGTGTAGGCGCGGGACATGGGGGCTTATGCACCTTGAGTTTCAGGGCTGAGCTCGTGTGTGTTCCCTTCACCCCATTCGATCCAGACCCTCCACCGGCGATCGTTCACACCCGGGTCGCCGAACCAGAACGTCAGCGTCGCGTTCTTCCGGCAGTCCACCTTTTGGTTTAGGGACAAGATCGAGACGGTTGGCGAGACATTGTCCGCATAGATGGCGACCGGGGTGGAGCCGGCGCGTTTTGGAGATGGAAAACGCAAAGGAGAAGGTGAGGAAAGGATGGGACTTTGGTTAGGGGATCCGAGGGGATGGCGAGGCTAGCCGGCGCGCGCGGAGCCGGTCCACCGTGTGAGGAGGGAGCGGGAGGGTTCCCAGGAGGATGCGGCCATCGGGGGTGGGGCCGTGGAAGTCGCTGCCCCCGGTGGGGACTAGATCGTAGATCCGGGCGAGCTCCATCAGGCGGGCGGTGTCGGCCTCGGAGTGGTCGGGATGGTAGACCTCCAAGCCAGCCAGACCGGCCTCCCACAGCTGCCGGAGGTCCCGAGGCAGGCCGGAACGGCCAGGATGGGCCAGGACCGCCACCCCCCCGGCGGCCCGGATCCGGTCGATGACCTCTCGGGGATCCACAGGCCGCCGGGGCACGTAGGCCGGGCGATCCCGCCCCAGATAGTGGCGGAAGGCCTCTGCCTCATCGGCGACGTAGCCCTGTTCCACCATCGCCCGGGCCAGGTGCGGGCGTCCCAGCACGTCCCCCCGGGCCAGCTCCAGCACCCGCTGCCAGGGGACCGGCAGCCCTAGATGGGCCAGGCGCTCGGCCATCGCTTGGATCCGCTCCACCCGCTCCGCCTGCATCCCCTCCAGCATGCGGAGAAGCTCTGGATGGAGAGGGTCGATGAAGTAGCCCAGCAGGTCGATCTCCTCCTCCGGGCCGCCCACGCTGATCTCGACGCCGGGGATCACCTCCAGGGGCGTGTCCCGGGCGAGGGCCATCGCCTCGAGGACGCCCTGAGTGGTCTCATGGTCGGTGATGGCAAGGTATCGGAGGCCGCGCAATAGGGCCTCCTGCACCACCCGGGCGGGGGTCCACAGGCCATCCGAGGCGGTGGTATGGACGTGAAGGTCGAGGCGGACGCTCATCGCTTTTCGATGACGAACCGGATGGCCGTCCGCTCCTGGTCGTTGATCTTGACGTCAGCGAACTCGGGGATACAGACGATGTTGATGCCGTCCTGTGCGAGGTAGGTGCGGGCGATGCAGATGGCCTTGACGGCCTGGTTGACGGCCCCGGCCCCAATGGCTTGCACCTCCGCCCGCCCGCGCTCCCGGACAACGCCTGCAATGGCGCCGGCCACGGCTGTGGTGCGCGACTTGGCAGCCACTTTAATGGTATCCATGATCTCCCTCCGTGGGGCTGAAGGATGGCGATGGAAAACCGCGGCCCGTGGCGAGGCATGCGTTTCCTGGTTGAGCGGCAGACCTCCTTCTGTGGATTCAGGGCAACGGAGGGAGCGACCCGCCGTTGCGGCCGGTTTGGGGAATATTATAACCTGGAGCCCCACCGCGTGGCGTAGGGCATGAGGGAGCGGACGGCGCGATGCCGCCCTCAGCGGGAGAGCCGCCGGACGATGCGTCCTCGGCTCAAATCGTAGGGGGAGAGCTCCACTAGCACCCGGTCCCCCAGGAGCACGCGGATGTAATACATCCGCATCCGGCCCGAGAGGTGGGCCAGCACCTCGTGGCCGTTGTCCAGGCGGACCTTGAACATCGTGTTCGGAAGCGTCTCCACCACCGTCCCTTCCACCTGGATAACATCCTTGGCCTTCTCGCCGCCTTTCGCCATCAGGCCTCCCGGGACGTTGGGGGTTGTCTCCTCGGGCATGGTCACCCATCTATGATTTTAAGCCGAATCCAGAGCGACCGGAATCCGCCGATGGGGTCATCCTCATCGCCCTTGAAACCACATCCACCAGGCCTGCCAGGGGAAGGGAGTGGGGGTGGGAGTGGGATAGGACCGCGGAGGAGAGGCCGGTGGGGTCTGCGCCAGGCGATAGGGGGTTTCTTGGGGGCGGACCATCCCGGCCTCCAGGCGGGCCCAGCGGGCGACGAACTCCTCGCTCCGGACGTAGCGGGCCCGTTCGGCCAGGCGGGTCGCCCGGGCCTGTTCGGTGGCAATGGCCGCGCGCAGGCGCTCCGCCCGCTCCACCCGTTGTCGGTAGAGCTCCAGGTTCCTCCAGGCGATGTAGGCCAGGATGAGCAGGGCGGCCAGCACGGCGAGGCGGACCCCCCAGCGCCATCCTCGATCCAGCCAACGGCGCATGTGGCATTTCCTCGCGTAGGAGTAGAGCGGACGCGTTCCGCAGATTCAACAAAAAACCCGGAGGCGGAAGTGGCCTCCGGGCAATGCCGGGGGCGGGATTTGAACCCGCACGGGCGCATGCCCACCACGCCCTGAACGTGGCGCGTCTGCCAGTTCCGCCACCCCGGCGTTTCGCCTTCAATTCTACCAGGGCCATCTGGGATGTCAAATCCGCTATGGCCGCGGGGAGTGCATTCTAAAGTCCTCGGACCCGCGTGTGGACGCAGGCCAACGGCGAGCAATTGACCCACGGGTGGGCGAAGGCACTGCCTTCCCCCATCCGAACCTGCCTTCGCCCGCCCAGCCCGACAAAATCGGGATGTGCCCGCGGCGGGCGGCCGCTCTGCCCTCCGGCCTTTGGGGCGCTACTGAGGATCCTCTCACCGGACGTCGGCCCGGACGAGGGCGCGCTCCTGGGCGTCCAGGGCGGCGATGGCAGCGATGAAGACGATATCCTGCACCTCATCGCCGGTCTGCAGGACGTGGACGGGCTTGCCCATCCCCAAAAGGATCGGCCCGATGGCCTGGGCGTTCCCTAGGCGCTGCAGCAGCTTATACGAGATGTTCGCCGCCTCCAGGTCCGGGAAGACCAGCACGTTGGCGTCCCTCACCTGGCTGAAGGGATAGCGTTCCTCGATGATCTCCGGCACCACCGCTGTGTCCGCCTGCATCTCCCCGTCGATCAGGATGTCCGGCCGCCGCCGGCGCACGATCTCCACGGCCTGTCGCGCCTTCTCGGAGAGGGGGTGGCGTGTGCTGCCGAAGTTGGAGAAGGAGAGCATGGCCACCCGCGGCTCGATGTCGAAGCGCCGGGCGAAATCCGCCGCCATGATGGCGATCTCCGCCAGGTCCTCCGACGTGGACTCGATGTTCACCGTGGCGTCGGTGAAGAAGTAGACTTTTTCCTTCGCGATCATGATGTAAAGCCCGGCGACCTTGCGCGTGCCCTCCCGAACGCCCACGACCTGGAGGGCGGGGCGGATCACAGAGGGGTAGTCGTAGGTGAGGCCGGAGATAAAGGCGTCGGCGTCCCCCATCTCCACCATCATGGGCCCCAAGTAGTTGGGCTCCAGCAGCAGCGCGCGGGCCAGGGGGAGGGTGACGCCTTTGCGCTGCCGCTTCTCGTAGAGACGCTGGGCATACTCCTCCAGCCGTGGGAACTCCGGCGGGTAGACGATCTCCGGCTGGCAACGCAAGCCCAGCTCCCCGATGCGCTGATGGATGACCTCGGGGCGCCCGATGAGGATGGGCCGGCCGATCCCCTCCTCCTGGATCAGGGCGGCAGCCCGCAGGATCTTGGGCTCCTCGCCCTCCCCGAAGGCGATGCGCTTGGGGGCCGCCTTCGCCTTGTTGATGATGAAGCGCATCACCTGGGTGCCCTTGCCCAGCCGGGCAGCCAGCCGCTCCCGGTATTCCTCGATGTCGATGTGGATCCGCGCCACGCCGGTCTCCATGGCCGCCTGGGCGACGGCCGGTGCCTCCCAGAGCATCACCCGCGGGTCCAGGGGCTTAGGGATGATGTAATCCGGCCCGAAGCGCAGCATCTCCAGCCCGTAGGCCTTCAGCACGCTGTCCGGAACGTCCTCCCGGGCCAGGGCGGCCAGGGCCCGGGCCGCGGCCAGCTTCATCTCGTCGTTGATGGCGCGCGCCCGCACGTCCAGGGCCCCGCGGAAGATGAAGGGGAAGCCCAGGACGTTGTTGACCTGGTTGGGGTAGTCGCTGCGGCCGGTGGCCACGATGGCGTCGGGGCGGACCTCCTTGGCCAGCTCGTAGCGGATCTCGGGGTCGGGGTTGGCCAGGGCGAAGATGATAGGCCGCTCGGCCATGGATTTCACCATCTCAGGGGCGAGCACGTCCGCCACCGAGAGGCCCAGGAAGACATCGGCCCCCCGGATGGCCTCGGCGATGGTACGGGCCTCGGTGTCGGCGGCGAAGCGCTCCTTGTAGGGGTTCATCCCCTCCTTGCGGCCTTTGTAGATCACCCCCTTCGTGTCCAGCATGATGAGGTTCTCCCTGCGCACCCCCAGCTTCACCCAGAGATCGGCGCAGGCAATGCCGGAGGCCCCTGCGCCGTTGACCACCACCTTGATCTGGTCGATGCGCTTGCCCACCAGCTCCAGGGCGTTGAGCAGGGCCGCCGCGGAGATCACCGCCGTCCCGTGCTGGTCGTCATGGAAGACCGGGATGTCCAGAGTGGACCGCAGGGTCTCCTCGATATAGAAGCATTCAGGCGCCTTGATGTCTTCCAGATTGATCCCCCCGAAGGTCGGGGCGATGGCCTGCGCCACCCGGATGAACTCGTCTGGATCCCGGGTGTTCACCTCGATGTCGATGGCGTCCACGTCGGCGAACTTCTTGAAGAGCACCGCCTTGCCTTCCATCACCGGCTTGGAGGCCAGGGCCCCTCGATCCCCCAGGCCCAGGATGGCGGTGCCGTTGGAGATCACGGCTACTAGGTTCCCCTTGACGGTGTATTCATAGGCCAAGTCCGGGTCCTTCTCGATCTCTAGGACCGGATACGCCACGCCCGGGCTGTAAGTCAGAGCGAGGTCCCGCTGGGTGATCATGGGTTTGGTGGGGACGATCTCCAGCTTGCCCGGACGGCCTTTGCGATGGTATTCCAGGGCATCTTCGCGGAGCACGGGAACCCCCTCGATGGGTAGGCTGAGCCGGATCCGCGTCTTTTACCTTACCCCCGTGCAAAGGGCCTGACAAACCGGCGCGGGGTGAGGGGTCTCTGGCTCCCTTTCCGCCCCTATTGGGCTACGGCGCTGTGACATTTGGGGGAGGGTTCAGTAAACAAAAGCCTCCAGGGCATAGGGAGCGACGCGGGAGCCTTCGCCTCCCGGGGCGCGCAGGCTGGCCCGGAGGGCCTTGGCATGTGCCCGGCGCTCCGCCAGGGAAAGGGAGCGGATCCCCCGAGCCTCCGCCGCCGCTCGGTGAGGCGTCCCTGACATTTCTATGAAATCCAAAAGGTGGGCCAGATCCCATCGGTTCGGCGGCATGGCCTTTAAGATGGCCAACGTATCCTCCACGTGACCATGGGCGAAGCGGTCCCCGCCGACCCCGATCATGGCGATCACTCCCACGGAGAGGCTGGCGGCCTTCAACTGCCGCACGGTTTTGATCATCCCTTCCACCGTCGCGGGCTGGCGCAGGAACGCCCGCAGGGGCGCGTGCCCGGTCTCCACGCCGATGTAGACCCGACGCAGCCTCAGGGCGCGCCGCTGCGTGTCATCCCCACCGTCTTCCGCGGCCCGGTGAAACCGTCCAGCAAGGCGCAGATCCCAGCGAACCTGCGCCTGAAACCATCGGCCCGCAGGGGGAAAGCTTGCCGCAGCAACTCCGGGAGGGCGATCGTGCGGGGCACGGAGATGGCCAGAGCGTTGGCGCTGCTTGGGAAGATCGTCCGCCCCATCCACAGGCCCTCGCCGAAGAAGTCGCGGATCGCCTGCAGGTGGGTCTCGAATTCCTCAGGGGATCGGGCCCGCAGGGGCGCCGACCGGTAGAACCCGCAGAAGGGGCAGGTGTTGAACGGGCAGCCCTTGGTTGCCTGGACGGCGCATGCATAACGAGGGAGAAATACGGATCCGCGGGGAAGATCCTGATAGGGCGCAGACCTCCGCGAACCGCTGCGCGTCGGCTTCCATGGCCTCGAAGTCCATCGCGGCCCCCTGCCGGAACGCCTCCAGGATGCGGGACCTGTCCTCCGAACCGGGAGGCGGGGTGATCCGGCGGATGGAGGGAGCGGAGAGGGCGCGGAGCAGCTCCCGAAGCCGATCGGCGAGGTCCTCCTCCAGGGCGCGTGCTCCCTCCCGGGAGAGCCAGCGGCGCTGGATCCCGTCAGGGGTCGCCCGGATGGCCTGGATCCGGTCGTCGAGCCCACAGCAGTAGGTGAGCTCTTTAGAGATGGCGCTCCAGAGGCGGCCGGCACGGCGATAGGTGAGGACCTCGCGCCCGTGAAGGTGAGGGGAAAGAGCGCCAAGCTGCAGGTTCGGGGCCACCGGTCCTTCCTCAGTCTCCAGCCGGACCATCATCCGAACAGCCTGTGAGGCGAATCCTCAGTCTCTCTTTTCTGATTTTCGGTCTATACGCGGGGAGGGCATCTAGCAAGGAACACTTAGGATGAATTTGGGGGAAGCGGATGGGCGGGTCGAGCGGTCGAGCCCGAAGCACCTCCGGTGGGAGCGGTTTCCGCCGCGGCCTTTGCGTCATCGAAGACGGAAGTTCGGGGCGAAAGCCCCTCCTACCAAAAGGACCGATGGAGCGGCTTTCGCCGCGACCGCTGCGTCCTCCGAGACGGAGGTTCGGGGCTGAAGCCCCTCCTACGGTAGGGGCGCGTCCGGGTGGGGGACGCAGGCCCTCAGGATCTCTTCGCTGTCATCCGTGGCGGCCACGGCGAGGAACCCGGGCAGAGGCCCGAGATCTCGGTATCCCTGCCCCTCGCAGGCGTGGCGCGTGTCCCGGGCGAAGAGGGCAGATTGCCCGTAGAAGGCCAGGTCGAACAGCGTCCCGGTCATCATTAGGTTCAGGGCGTAGGTGAAGCGCCCCTCCTGCACGGTGGCCGCCCACGCGCCCCGCAGCCAATCCGCTTGCTGCTCCGGCGTCCATGGGCCCGGGTTGGCCGAGGGCTGGACCAGGATCTGCGCCCCCTGGCGGACGAGGAGCTCCCGCACCGGGGATTCCGGGACGAAGGCATCCAGGCAGACGGCGACCCCGAGGCGGCCGACCTCGGTCTCGAAGACCCGGATAGCCTCCGGCGATCCGGGAGAGAGATCTAAGCCAGCGGGGCCCTCCAGATCGATGAGGGCCACCTTGGGCTGAAGCCCGATGAGGCGGCCGTCGGGGCCGAAGAGGGCAGACGTGTTGTAGACCGCCGCGCCGCGCGGGCGCAACGCGCGGGGAACTTCCCCGCCGTGGATGCCGTAGTCGGCCAGGGGCGCGGAGCCGGCCACGAGATAGATCCGGTGGGCGCGGGCCAGCTGGGAGAAGGTCTCCAGGTAGAGGCGGGCAAGGAGGGGGTTGATCACAAGGAGGAGGGCGCGGGCCCAGCTCACCCGGTGGCGCAGGCGCCGGTAGAGGGCAGGGAGAAGCTGTCGGCGCACGGCGAGGGCCATCGCCGCCGCCATGGAGGGCTGGCGGACCAACCCGGGTGGGAGGACGGCCAAGGCGGCGAGCAACCCCACGTCCTCCGGGAGGGCCACCAGGGCCGGCGCCTGCGGATCTAGAGGGGCACACGCCTGCTGGAGCAAGGTGGCCATCCGGGCGGCGAAGGCCTCCGGCGAGCGCCCATCCATCGCGCTCCAGCGCATCTGGACGGCGACCAGCTGGATGGTCGGGGACACCGGGCTGGACCTCCTCCAAGGGCTCAGGATCCGAAAGACCAATTCGCATTTCGATACAGGCCGTGGGCGTGGATGTAGGCCTCTACCTCCGGGGGGACCAGGTAGCGGATGGAGCCGCCCTGCCGGACCCGCTGGCGCAGGTCGTGGGAGGCGATATCCAGGAAGGGAGCGTCCAGCCAGATCAGACGGCGGCTGATCCCGGGCAGCGCCTGCTCCAGCAGCGGCATATGGATCACATAGCCGGGCCGTGGCGTCACCGCCAGCCAGGTCAGCTGGATCAGGCGATGCGGATCCCGCCAGCGGGGGAGATCCACCAGGGAATCCGAGCCCATCAAGAAGAAGAACTCCGCCTCCAGGTAGATCTCCCGTAGGATCGTCAGCAGGTCCACTGTGTAATGGGGGCCGGCGCGATCGATGTCCGCCCGCGAGATCTCGAAGAAGGAGTTGCCGGCGATGGCCCGCTCCAGCATGCTCAGGCGGTGGACGATGGGGGTGACCTCCGCCACCGGTTTGTGGGGCGGTTGTGCGGCGGGGATGAACAGCACCCGATCCAGCTGCAGTTGGATCCGGGCCTGTTCTGCCAGCACCAGATGTCCATAGTGCGGAGGATCGAAGGTTCCTCCCAGCAATCCCAGGCGTTTCATCCGGCTCGCTCCGAAGGCTTCGACGCCGTCGGCCCTTTTCATTCCGATTGAAATCGGCTTTTGAGGGCGCTTGCGCGCTGGGCGTCGGCCTTCGCCAACGCAAAGGTATCGGTCGGCGCAGGCCGAGCGTTGGCTGCGGGCCTTCCCCAGTTGAATTCATTCAACGCGCAAGGCATTCACCTGGCCCCCTTCCCTAAATCTGCCCAGTCCACCCATTCCAGAACCGCATCGCCGATGTAGACTGTATCTCCTGGCCGCACCCCGGCCTTCTCCAGGGCCTCGATGACCCCCAGACGCTCCAGCTGGCGGTGGAGGTGCATGAGGCCCTCCTCGGAATCGAGACGGGCCATCCGCACCGCCCGCTCCGCTGCCGTCCCCAGGACCCGCCAGCCGTCCCGCTCTCGGACCACCTGGATCGGCGTTTCGCGGCGCAGGAGAGGGGCGGTGGGCTGGAGCGGGCGGTGCGGATGGCC
>JAGHYO010000153.1 GCA_017743605.1 Thermoflexus sp.
CCCGGAACGCGTTGTGCAAGCGGATCGCCTGGGCGGACCTGAACCGGCCGGGCGCGTTCCCGGCGATGGGGGTGGCGGAGGACGACGCCTTGGTCGCGGCCTTCACGACATGGGGAGAGGGGGAGGTCCTCCTGGCCACCGCCGCCGGACAGGCCATCCGCTTCGCTGAAGAGGAGGTCCGGGTGATGGGCCTGAGCGCCGCTGGGGTGCTGGGCATCAAGCTCGGAGAGGGCGATCGGGTGGTCGGGGCGGCCCTGGTGAAGCCGTATGGGGATATCGTGGTTGGGATGGCGCAGGGCTTCCTCAAGCGGACGGCGGCGAAGGAGTATCCTCGCCAGGGCCGCTACGGCGTGGGAGTCCAGACCGCAACGGTTTCCCCAAAGACCGGCCCCCTGGTGGCATTGGCCGCGGTGGAGGAATCGGAGACCGTATGGGCGGTGGGCAGCCGGGGCACGGTGAAGGCCGTGAAGGTGAAGGAGCTGCCGCGATCCGGCCGGGCACGGCCAGGGACACCGGCGCTTTCTTTGAGGAGCAACGAGACGCTGGCTCGCTTGATCGCCCCGGCCATCTACGAGAAGCCAGCAGGCCCGAAGGAGCGGCGCTCCCGGAACAACCGTTGAGCCGGGCCGAGTGTCCAGCCGCCTCGCGGAGCTCATCTCCGTATCCGAGGCATTTTTCTTCTGTAGGAGGGGCTTTAGCCCCGAATTTAGTTGCTCAGGCGTTCGCGGAGATGTTGGCCGAAATGCATTTCGGCCTACGGATGTTCGAATCCGATGGTGAAGGTCCGTTGCGGAGAGGGCGTGGATGGGCCTCTGGCTGCTGGGGACCTCCGGCGCGGTCCCGGATGCAGGGCGGGACTATGTGAGCTTGGTGGTGGAGGCGGCCGACGGGCTGATCCTCATCGAGGCCGGGGGATCTCCGTTGCATCGCCTCCGTCGGATGGACTTAGATCCCCTGCGGCTGCGGGGGGTCTTTCTCTCTCATCGTCACCCGGATCACCTGAGCGGCCTCCCTGGGCTCCTGATGGGCCTCTGGCTGCTGCGGCGAGCCGATCCCCTCTGGATCGCGGGGCCGGAGGACGCGCTGGAGCGGGCCCGGGCGCTGCTGGAGCTGTTCGAATGGCAATCGTGGAACGGCATGTTCCCGTTGGACTGGCGGCCGATCTCCCTGGAGCCCGGCGCCCTGGTGGACGATTCGGGCTCCGTCCGCCTGGTGGCCGCGCCAGTGGTCCACAGCGTGCCCGCCCTAGCCCTGCGGATCGAGCTCCCCGAGGGCGCAGCCGCCTACTCCGCCGACACCGAGCCGTGCCCGGCGATGGTCCGCCTCTCCCGGGGCGTCGAGGTGCTCGTCCACGAAGCCACAGGGGCCTATCCCGGGCACACCTCGCCGGAGGGCGCGGGGCGGATCGCCCGGGAGGCCGATGCCCGTCGGCTGATCTTGGTTCATCTGCCCCCCCAGGTGGATGACGAGGCGTGGAAAGCCCGCGCCCGGGAGATGTTTGACGGCCCGGTGGAGATCGGATGGGATGGGATGCGGGCACTGTGAGGGGCAGAGCCCGGAGCCGATTTGACAGCTCTTCCCCCGCTTGCCTATAAAATCATGTCCGGATTCGGAGGCCTCACCGGCATAGCCGGTGAGGCGTTGCATGTCGGAGGCGGATGTCGCGGCCGATCGATGGGCGTTGCGGATCTTTTCCAGCAGGGTGTGTCCTCCGGTTCCGCCCGTCGCCAACCGCCTCCTTGCGAACCATCTCCGGTGGGGCGCCCACGATCCGGGCGGTGTGGTCTTTCCCCCATGATCCTGGAGCGGGGTGAGCGGTCATGATCGAAGTGGAGGGGTTGACCAAGATCTACGGCAACCAGGTGGTCGCCATCGAAGATGTGACGTTCCGCGTGGAGCGTGGGCAGATCGTTGGGTTCCTGGGCCCGAACGGGGCGGGGAAGACGACGACCATGCGCATCCTCACCGGCTACATGCCGCCCACCCGGGGCTGCGCTCGCATCGCCGGCTATGACACGGTCCTCCAGTCTCTGGAGGCCCGCCGCCACATCGGTTACCTTCCGGAGACCGTCCCCCTATATCCCGAGATGAGTGTCCGTGGCTATCTGAGTTTTATGGCGGAGATCCGCGGGGTTCCGGACCGCAAGGCTGCGGTGGAGCGGGCCATGGCCCTCACCGGTCTGGAGGATCGGGCGGACGCGCTGATCGGGAAGCTATCCAAGGGTTACCGGCAGCGAGTGGGCCTGGCCCAGGCCATCCTGCACAACCCGGACGTCCTGATCCTCGACGAGCCCACCATCGGCCTGGATCCCCGGCAGGTCCGGGAGGTGCGCGAGCTGATCCAGGAGCTGGGCAAAACCCACACCATCCTGCTCTCCACGCATATCCTCGCAGAGGTCCAGCAGATCTGCGACCGCGTCCTGATCATCCACCGAGGGCGGATCCGGGCGGATATGACGTTGGGGGAGGCCTTGCGCAGCCGGCGGCCGGATCGCATTTTCCTGCGGGTGGACCGGGCGGATGCGCAAGTCCCGGAGGCGCTGCAGGGGTTTCCTTCGGTGCGCCGGGTGGAACGGCTGGAGCAGGGGGTGTATGAGATCCATGTGGCCCCCGAGGCCCGGGAGGATCCCAGCCCAGCCCTCGCCGAGGCCGTCGTGCGCCGCGGGTGGCGCTTGCTGGAGCTCCGGCCCGTCGGCCTCACTTTAGAAGATCTGTTCCTTCAGGTGACCGCCCAGGACTGAGGAGGGCATCGATGCGCAACGTGTGGGCCATCGCCCGTCGCGAGCTTGGGACCTATTTCGTCTCGCCCATCGCCTACCTGGTGGGCGCGGCCTTCCTGGTCATGATGGGCTTCTTCTTCTACACCGACGTGGTCTTCACCGTCCTCAGCCGATCGGAGCCGACCATGCGATATGTCTTCGGGGTGATGACCACCATCCTGCTCTTCGTCGCCCCGGTGCTGACCATGCGCCTGCTGGCGGAGGAACAGCGGCTGGGGACCCTGGAGCTGTTGCTCACGGCGCCGGTGCGGGACTGGGAGGTGGTGCTGGGGAAGTATCTGGCCGCCCTGGTTTTCTATCTCGGGCTTCTCCTGGCCACCGCCGTCTATCCGCTGCTCCTGTTCTGGATGCGAGGCAACCCGGACGTCGGCCCCATCCTCTCCGGCTACCTGGGGATGGCCCTCTTCGGGGCGGCGTTGCTTTCCATCGGCCTGTTCTCCTCCTCCCTTTCCCAGAACCAGGTGGTGGCGGCGGTGGTAGGGATCGGGGTGGTGATCCTGCTAGCGGTGGCCAGCCTGCCTGCAGATGGGATCACTGACCCCACGCTCCAGCAGATCCTCAACCATTTGGATCTGCGGAACCACCTGCTTAACTTCCGCCGGGGCTTGATCGACACCGTAGACATCGTGTATTACCTGAGCGTCACGGCGGTCTTTCTGTTCCTCACCGTGCAGATCCTGAATTCGCGGAGGTGGCGATGAACCTGGTTCGGCCGCCTGAAGCGATCCTCCGGGCGCTTTGGGGGCTTGCCCTCCTGGCTCTCGTCGCCGCCGTGGTCGCCTGGACCCTTGAGGGGCGGCTCGGCGCGCCCAGCGTGGTCGCCCTCCTCCTAGCCGTCCTGCTGGGGGGGATCGCCATCTACCTGGCCCCGGAGCAGGCCCGCGCCTGGATCCAGGGGCGCCCCTTCGCCTTCGGCGCCAACGCCGCCCTGGCCAGCGCCGCCTTCATCGGCATCATGGTCTTGCTGAACATCCTGGCCGTCCGCCATGCCCAGCGCTGGGATACGACGGCGGAGCAGCGTTTCTCCCTCTCCCCTCAGACCCTTCAGATCCTCCGCGCCCTCCCCCAGCCGGTGGAGGCCCTGGCCTTCTTCTCCCAGAACTTCCAGTTCGCCCGGGAGAACGCGGAGGACCTGTTGGATCAGTATCGGTACTACGGCAACGGGAAGTTCTCCTACCGGTTCATCGACCCGGTGGCCCAGGCCTCCCTGGCCCGGCAGTGGGGGATCACCCAGGATGGGACGATCCTCTTCGTGATGGGAGAGCGGCGACAACAGGTCACCCTCTACAACGAGCAGGAGTTCACCTCCGCCCTGGTGAAGCTGATCCGCACCACCCAGCCCAGGATCTACTTCCTCACCGGCCACGGAGAGCGGGACATCCAGGAGGAAGGGGACAACGGCTACGCCCAAGTCCAGCGGGCCCTGGAACGGGAGGGATATGCGGTGGAGCCCCTGAACCTGGCGGTCACGGCGACGGTGCCCGCGGACGCGGCGGTTGTGATCTTAGCCGGCCCCACCCGCCCGCTGCTCGATCGCGAGGTCGAGGCCTTGAAAGGCTATCTCAACGCCGGGGGGCGGATGCTGATCGCGCTGGATCCCGCCCTCCAGAACGTGGGGGCTGAGGTGACCGGATCCATCAACCGGCTGCTGGGGGATTGGGAGGTCGCCTTCCGGGAGGACGTGATCGTTGATCCGGTAAGCTCGGTGTTCACGGATCCCCTCACCCCGGTGGCCAGCCGCTACGGGTTCAGCCCGATCACGGAGAAGCTGCGCGGGATCGCCACGGCCTTCCCGGCCGCACGCTCCATCGATGAGGGCCGTGTTCCGTTGGACCGCTTCCGCGCCGTCCGGCTGGTGGAGACCAGCAACCAGAGCTGGGGCGAGACGGATCTGGATGCGCTGCGTCAGGCGCTGAACCAGGGACGGCTCCCGGGGCCGGGCGGCAAGCCGGTGGGGCCCCAGGCCCTGGCCGTGACCGTGGAACAGGTGAACGGGAAGGGTCGTCTGGTCCTCTTCGGGGATGCGGATTTCGCGGCCAACCAGAACGTGGGGGCGAACCTGCCCTTCGCCAACCTGGATCTGTTCGTCAACGCCGTCAACTGGCTCTCGGAGTCCGAGGTCCTGATCGGGCTGCGCCAGTCTCCCGAGGCCACCGTCCGCGCCCTGAGCGCCACGTCGGCCCAGGTCCGCACCGTCTTCATGCTGACGGTGGTGGCCATGCCGCTGCTGGTCCTGGCCGCCGGCGCCATGGTGTGGTGGCAGCGTCGCTGAGGGGATTCGGGGATCCCGATGCGGTCTTTTCTCTATAGAAGCCGGGCATCGGATCGGAGGTGATCGGCGATGAAGCGATGGGGCACGCTGGGCCTGGTGATCGCTTTCCTGATCTTGGCCCTCTTTGTATACTTGGAGCCGAGGATCACTGCCCGTCCCACGCCCACGCCGGCAGGCGCATCCCGCAACCTCCTGGAGGTGAGCAGCGCGGCCATCCAGCGGATCCGGGTGATCGAACACGCCGCCGGGCGGGAGGCGGAGGTGGAACGGGACGCCAGCGGGCAGTGGTTCATGATCGCGCCCACCCGCCAGCTGGTGCGCCAGGACACCTTGGACACGCTGGCTGGGGGCCTGGCGACCCTTTTCGTCCAGCAGGTGATTTCCGACGTCACGGATCTCTCCGCGTATGGGCTGGTGACGCCGACGTACACGATGGTGATCAGCGCCACGGATCGGGTGTTCACGCTGACGGTGGGGACGGCGACGCCGATTGGGGGTGGCTATTACGTGCGCCAGGAGGGGGATCCGGCGGTGTATGTGGTGGGGACCTTCGCCATCGATGAGGCCCGGAAGCCTGTCTCTTATACACATCT
>JAGHYO010000154.1 GCA_017743605.1 Thermoflexus sp.
GGGGGGGGGTGGGGGTCGGGAAGGCCCGCGCCGTCCCGGAGGCCATGCGCAAGGCCACCGAGCGGGCTCGCCGGAACATGAAGGAGATCCCCCTGATAGGGACCACGATCCCCCATCCAGTGGAGATCAAGTTCGGGGCCACCCGACTGATCCTACGACCGGCCTCGCCGGGCACCGGCGTGATCGCCGCTGGCGGGGTCCGCGCCGTCCTGGAGGCCGCTGGGATCCGGGACGTGCTGACCAAGATCCTGGGGAGCACCAACCCGGTCAGCGTGGTCTACGCCGCGATGAAAGGGCTGGAGATGCTGCGCTCCCCGGAGAAGGTGGCCCAGATCCGGGGGAAGCCAGTGGAGGACGTGATGCCGCCGTGGAGCCGGAGGCGCCATGAAGGTTGAAGGGGCCCGTCGTTTGCGGATCACGCTGGTCAAAAGCCCCATCGGGTATTCCCAGCGTCAGCGCCGCACCCTGCGTACCCTGGGGCTGCGCCACCTGAACGATGTGGTGGAGTGGCCGGACACCCCGGTGGTGCGGGGGATGGTGGCCAAGGTGAGCCACCTGGTTCAGGTGGAGGAGGTGGAGCGTGAAGCTGCATGAACTGAAGCCAGCGCCGGGGTCGAAGAAGGAGCGCAAGCGGGTGGGCCGCGGCCTGGGCTCAGGCCACGGCACCTATGCCGGGCGAGGGCGCAAAGGCCAGAAGTCCCGCTCCGGCGATCGCAAGATGCCGCCCTACTTCGAGGGCGGCCGCACTCCCCTCATCCGCCGCCTGCCCAAGGCGCGAGGGGAAGGCTTCACCATGGTGGAGAAGGTGATCTACCAGCCCGTCAACGTGGGCCAGCTCAACCGCTTCCCGCCCTACAGCGAGATCACTCCCCTCACCCTCGCCCAGGCTGGCCTGCTCCGGGATCCGGAGGAGCTGGTGGTGATCCTAGGGGATGGGGAGCTGGACCGCCCGCTGATGGTCAAGGCCCATCGCTTCTCTGCCTCGGGACGGGCGAAGATCGAGGCCGCTGGCGGCCAAGCCGTAGTGATCCCTCGCTAAGGGAGAACGAGGAGGCTGTATGCTGGACGCCCTGCGTAACGCTTGGCATCTGCCGGATCTGCGACGCAAGATCCTCTACACCCTGATGATCCTGGGCATCTACCGCCTGGCTGCCCACATCCCGGTGCCCGGCGTGGACCGCGCCGCTCTGCAGGAGCTGCTCCGGGGCCAAACCCCCGCCGGACAGCTTTACATCATCCTGGACCTGCTCTCTGGCGGGGCCATCGCGAATTTCTCTATCATGGCCATGGGGGTGTATCCCTACGTGACCGCCTCCATCATCTTGCAGCTGCTGGTGCCCGTCGTGCCCCGGCTGGAGCGGCTGGTGAAAGAAGGCGGCTCCGAAGGCCGACGCAAGCTGGAGCAGTATACGTATTTCCTGACCGTCCCCTTGGCCGCTCTCTATGCCATCGGCCAGGCGAACCTGCTCAGCGCCCCCGGCCAGGCAGTGCTGCCTAACTTCGGTTTCGCCCCCCATCAGCTGCTGCCGACCCTGACGGTGATCCTGACGATGACGGCCGGCACCATGTTTGCCATCTGGCTGGGCCAGCTGATCACCGAACAGGGGATCGGCAACGGGCTCTCCCTGATCATCTTCGGGGGCATTGTGGCCCGGGCCCCCTACAACCTGGCCCAGATCTGGACCAGCAACGGCACCCTGGGCATCCTGGCGTTCCTGGCCCTGACCGTGATCACCGTCGCAGCCATTGTCTTCATTCAGGAGGGCCAGCGGCGGATCCCCGTCCAGTATGGCCGCCGGGTGCGGGGTTACCGGATCTACGGGGGCGGCAGCACTCACGTCCCCCTCCGGGTGAACATGGCCGGGATGATCCCCCTGATCCTGGCCCAGGCTGTCCTGGCCTTCCCGGCCATCATCGCTCAGTTCTTCCAGTATTCCAGCAACGCCATCTTGGCGAGTGTCGCCAACACCATTGTGAGCGTCTTCTCTGGGTTCAGCGATATCTACTGGCCGATGTATTTCGTCACTGTGGTGGTCTTCACCTATTTCTACACAGATGTGATGTTGCAGCAGATGAACCTGGCCGACACCCTGCAGAAGCAGGGTGGGTTCATCCCGGGGATCCGGCCGGGGAAGGCCACCGAGCAGTATATCAACCGGATCTCCCGACGGATCACGCTGGTGGGGGCCCTGTTCCTGGGGATCTTGGCCATCCTGCCGTGGCCGGTGCAGGCAGTGCTCCAGGTCAACGTGCTGCTCTTCAGCAGCGCCGCCCTCCTGATCGTGGTGGGTGTGGTCCTGGACACAATGCGCCAGCTGGAGGCGCAACTGGTGATGCGTCATTACGAGGGGTTTATCCGCTGAGGTGAGCGCTCCGATGCCGCTCGACTTAATCCTGATGGGACCCCCAGGGGCTGGGAAGGGAACACAAGCGAAGATCCTCAGCCAGCACCTGGGCATCCCTCACGTGGCCAGCGGGGATATCTTCCGTGACCATTTGCATCGCCAGACCCCGCTCGGGCAGCTGGCCCGCCAGTATATAGACCGGGGGGAGCTGGTCCCCGATGACGTGACCATCGGCATGATCCGAGAGCGGTTGGAGCAGCCGGACTGCCGGGACGGGGTGATCCTGGACGGGTTCCCCCGCACGCTCCCCCAGGCCCGGGCGCTGGACCAGATGCTCTCGGAGATGGGGCGCTCCCTGGTGGCTGTGCTCTACATCCGGGTGCAAGAGGAGCTGCTGCTCCGTCGCTTGGCCGGCCGCTGGACGTGCCGGACCTGTGGGGCGGTTTACCACATCGAGCTCAATCCCCCTCGCACGCCTGGTCAGTGTGATCTGGACGGGGGGGCGCTCTACCAGCGCGAGGATGACACTGAGGAGGTCCATCGCCGGCGGATCCAGGTCTATCAAGAGCAGACAGCGCCGCTGGTCTCGTTCTACCAGGATCAGGGGCTCCTGGTGGAGATCGACGGAGAGCGGCCAATCCAGGAGGTGACCACAGCCCTCCTCCAGGCGATCGAGATCCGGAGGATGGCGCATCCATGAGCCCCTGGGCGGTCCTTCGAACACGCCGGCCGGCCGAAGGGATCCGGCTCAAGACGTGGCAGGAACTCCGGATGATGCGGGAAGCCGGCCGCATCGTGGCCGAGGTCCTGGAGGCCATGCGCGCCTTGGTCCAGCCCGGCGTGACCACTGCGGAGCTCGATCGGTGGGCGGAGGATTACGTCCGCCGACGGGGCGGGATCCCGGCCTTCAAGGGCTATCCCAGCATGAAAGACGAGGGGGGGCCTCCCTATCCGGCTACCTTGTGCACGTCGGTCAACCACGTGCTGGTGCACGGGATCCCCGGGCCCTATCGACTCCGAGAGGGAGATCTCATCAGCATCGATGTGGGGGTGAATTTCCGGGGATACTTCGCCGATGGGGCGATCACCCTCCCCGTCGGGGAGATCTCCCCGAAGGCCCGGCGTCTGATCGAGGTCACCCAGGCAGCCCTGTGGGCAGCTATCGCCCAGGCCCGGGCAGGCCGTCGCCTGGGCGACATCCAGTGGGCCATCCAGCACACCGTGGAATCCCGTGGTTTCCAGGTGGCTCGGGAGTTCGTCAGCCACGGGGTCGGGCGGGCCCTTCACGAGGCGCCCTCTTTCGTGAACCGGGGACGCCCCGGACGGGGCCTTCCCCTGCGGCCCGGGATGACCATGGCCATCGAGCCGATGGTGATCATGGGAGACTGGCGGACCCGCATCCTGGAGGACGGATGGACCGTGGTCACCCTGGACGGAAGCCTGACGGCCCATTTCGAGCACACGGTGGCGATCACAGAAGGGGATCCCATCATCCTCACCGCCCTGGAGGATGACCCGCGGCTCGCCTCCTGAAGTCGGGCCGGCCGCTGTGGGGATCCGCGGGCGCGTCCCAATTTTGTCCGGCCTGGCCGCTTTGTAGGACAACCGCGAGCAGTCGTTCTACAATAAAAAGACACACCCGGATCCGACTGGAATTGGAGGAGTTCTACGTATTCCGGTAAAATAAAAAATTGCCGTCCGCTGCATGTATATCTGGGTGCTTCAGGAGGGCGCGATGAAGGTCACACCTTCGGTGCGCCGGCGATGTCCGAAGTGCAAGATCGTGCGGCGCAAAGGAGTGGTGCGGGTGATCTGCGAGAACCCCAAACACAAACAGCGCCAGGGGTGAGCCGGGATCGTCCGGTCGCCTCTGAATGAAGGAGAAGCGGACCGGGATCGCCGGGACAGCGCTCAGGGAGGAGATGCACGATGGCACGGATCGCAGGCGTGGAGTTGCCCCGGGATAAACGGGTGGAGATCGCTCTCACTTACATTTTCGGGATCGGTCGCTCGCTGGCCAAGCAGATCCTTCAACAGACCCGGGTAAACCCGGATAAGCGGGTGAAGGATCTGACGGAGAGCGAGGTGAACATCCTCCGCGAGGCCATCGAGCGGAACTACAAAGTAGAGGGCGATCTGCGACGAGAGACCGCCATGAACATCAAGCGCCTGATCGACATCGGGTGCTATCGAGGGCTGCGCCACAAGATGAATCTGCCGACGCGCGGCCAGCGGACCCGGACGAACGCCCGGACCCGGAAGGGTCCTCGGAAGACAGTGCCCGGCCGCGGCCGCAAGCGCGGCGCCAAGAAGAAGTGATCCGGCTCCTCCCCCTCCTCCATCGCCGCCCAAGCGCGGGAGCGAGGGGGAGGCCATCTCGATGATTGGGGGAAAACGGCGGGGAGGCCCTCCGCCTCCCTTTTACGATCTACGTCGCCCGAGGAGGGGTCGATGGCGCGAGGTTCGAGGAGCGGTCGCAAGGCCCGCCGCAACGTGACGCGGGCGTACGTCTACATCCACGCCACGTTCAACAACACGATCGTCACAGTGACGGATCCCAACGGGGATACTTTAGCGTGGGCCAGCGGGGGGACCATCGGCTACAAGGGTTCCAAGAAGAGCACCCCCTACGCCGCCCGCCTGGCCGCGGAACAGGCCGCCCGCAAGGCGATGGACATGGGGGTGCGGGAGATCGACGTCTTCATCAACGGACCGGGCCCCGGGCGGGAGGCGGCGCTGCGGGCCCTGCACGCCATGGGGTTGAAGATCCGCTCCATCACTGACGTCACGCCGATCCCCCACAACGGGTGCAAGCCGCCCTCCAAGCGGCGGGTGTGAGGTCTTCCTCTTGAAAGCCGATGGGCCGAACCGCGTAACCGCGTGCCTTCGAGCGTCTGTGCAGATCCTGTGAGGAGGAGGGAATGGCACGGTACATTGGACCGGTCTGCCGGTTGTGCCGGCGGGAAGGCGAGAAGCTCTATCTCAAGGGGGAGCGCTGCTTCACGCCCAAGTGCGCCATCGAGCGGCGGAATTATCCGCCCGGACAGCACGGCCGGGAGCTGCAGTTCCGGCGCAGCCGCCCCTCGGATTACGGGCTGCAGCTTCGGGAGAAGCAGAAGCTGCGGCGCATCTATGGAGTGCTGGAGCGACAGTTCCGGCGTTATTTTGAGATCGCCCAACGGGCCCGGGGGATGACCGGCGCCCTGTTGCTGGTCCTGCTGGAGCGCCGGCTGGATAACGTGGTCTACCGGCTGGGGTTCGCCAGCTCCCGGGCCCAGGCCCGGCAGCTGGTCCGCCACGGCCACTTC
>JAGHYO010000155.1 GCA_017743605.1 Thermoflexus sp.
AAGCCGCTCCTACAACCATCGATCCCTTGCCCTCGATCGGACAACGAAGGGGCGGGGATCTTCGGTGGCTCCCCCGCCCCGGACGATTCAGTGATCCGAATGCGCGGCTATGGGCGGATGAGATTGCGCGCCACAAACCAGAGGTTGGCCGGGCGCTCGCCCAAGCGGCGCATGAAGTAGGGATACCATTCGGTCCCGTAGGGCACATATACCCGGACCAAGAACCCCTGGCGCGCCAGCATCACCTGGAGGTCCCGGCGGATCCCATACAGCATCTGGAACTCGAAGGCTTCCCGCGGCACGGACCACTCCTCGATCCGCTGGAGGGCTCGCCGGATGATCCGCTCATCGTGGGTGGCGATCGCGACGAAGGCGCCCTTCGCGCGGGCCTCTGCGGAGAGCAGGCGTTCCATCAGCCGGATGTAGCTGGCGTCCACGTCTCGCTTCCGTGGATAGGCGATGTGCGGCGGCTCCTGATAGGCGCCCTTGCACAAGCGGATCCGAGCGATCCCCTCTTCGATCAGGCGCTCCACATCCTGGGCGCTTCGGTAGAGATACGTCTGGATGGCCAACCGGGTGTTGGGATAGACCGGCGCCAGCCGTCGATACAGCGCGAGGGTGCGATCGGTATACGCGCTGCTTTCCATGTCGATCTCTACCACTGTCCCGGCTTCCGCTGCCCGCTCTACCACGCGCCGGAGATTCCGCTCACAAAGTTCATCCCCGATGTCTAGCCCCAGGTGGGTTAGCTTGACAGCTAGGTGTGGACGTAACCCCAGCAGGGCCAGTTGGTCCAGGGCCAGCAGGTAATCCTCGGTCGCCCGCCCGGCGTCCAACGATGACTCCACGTTCTCCCCTAGATGGTCCAGGACCCCCCGGATCCCGTGGGCCTCCAGCTCTTGGAGAGCTCGGACGCCATCCTCCAGGGTTTCTCCTGCCACGAAGCGAGCGGCCGCTCGCCCTACAAACCTCCAGCGCATGACCCGATGCTTCATGGTCCGGTTTCGAGACAGGGAGACAAACACTGTGCGCCACATGGGCAGGTCCCTCTGTTCTCAGAGATCTTAGGGCCATCGCCCCTCACCGTCGGAAGTAAGCCTCCAGGATCTGACGGGCCACCGGCGCCGCATGCCGAGAGCCCTCTCCTCCGTTCCATATGAAGACCAGCACGGACACCTCGGGCGCCTCCGCTGGCGCGAAAGCAATGAACCATGCGTGGCTGGGCAACTGTCGCCCAGCGCAAAGCCCCATCCGGAAGGCCAGGTCATCGCAGAACTCCGCCGTCCCCGTTTTGCCCGCGATGCGCAATCCAGGGATCTGGGCCCGAACGGCCGTCCCCCGTTCCACCGCCGCCACCATGCCCTCCCGGACCGTGGCGAGGTGCTCTGGAGCAACGGGGAGGCGGCGGATGACCACCGGCTGGAAGGAGCGGATCACGTTCCCTTGGACGTCGGCGATCTCCCGGACGAGGGTGGGCCGGTAGAGGGTCCCACCGTTGGCGATGGCGTTAACGGCGTTCAGCAGCTGCAGCGGGGTCACCAGCAGATACCCCTGCCCGATGCCTAGGTTATACGTGTCGCCGGTGGACCAGGTCTCCCCGAAGGTGCGGCGCTTCCATTCTGGGTCCGGCACCTGCCCGGCCGCCTCCCCGGGCAGCTCCACGCCGGTAGGCTGGCCCAGGCCCAAGGCCCACATGTATCGCACTAGGCGCTCGATCCCCAGCCCCTCGAAGACCGGTTCCCCGGGCACATCGTAGCCCCCCGCCACTTTGTAGAAGAAGACATTGCAGGAATTGGCCAGCGCATCCACCACATCCTGCCAGCCGTGACCGGAGCGCAGCCAGCAGAAGAAGCGCTGGGCCATCCCAGGATCGTTGGGGTAATACCGGTTGGGGATGACGATCTCCCCAGGATCGAACAAGCGGGTCCGCGGGGTGATCACCCCCTCCTGGAGGGCGGCTGCGGCCACAATGGGCTTGAAGGAGGATCCCGGCGCAAACTGGGAGGCGACAGCGTGGTTGAGCAGCGGCCCGAAGAGATCTTCCAGCAGGCGCGGATAGGCCTGGGGGAGGTCCGGGCTGACGAACACGTTGTTGTCGTAATCCGGGAGGCTGACCATAGCCAGGATCTCCCCGCTGTTCGGCCGCATCACTAAAGCTACGCCCCGCCGGGTGACCTCTCGTCCGGCGATGCGGTTCAGCTCGTCCAGTTTGGCCTGCAATGCCGCTCGGGCCGCTGCCTGCAGATCGAGGTCCAGGGTCAGCGTGACCTGGGCCCCTGGCTGCGGCGGGATCTCCGCCCGCACTCGCACCGGGCGCCCCCGGGCGTCCTCCTCAACGTAACGGGCTCCCTTCACTCCCCGCAGCCAGGGCTCCAGCGCATACTCCAGGCCGCTGAGTCCCACCCGGTCGGTGGCCGGATCATACCCTTCCGCCTGATAGCGCGCGGCTTGCTCCGCCAGGATCCGCCCGATAAAGCCCACAACGTGGGCGGTCAGCGTCCCGGTGGGGTAGCGACGCTCGAGAAAGGGCTCCACCCGGACGCCGGGCATTTGAACGGCTTCCTCCATCAGCCGGAAGGCGAGCTCTCGGTCCACTGGCTCCTTGAGGACCACTGGGCGGAAGGGCGCCTCCCGGGCGGCGGCCTCGATCCACTCCCGGAGCCCTTCGCGACGCTGTCCGCGGGCGGAGGTCTCCACGCCATCCATCGGTATGCTTAGCCAAGCGCTCAGCCGGCGAAGGATCGCCTCCCGCTCCATCGGGTCCTCTGGGAGATCCCCGGGGATCACCGAGACTCGGAAGGCAGGGTCATTGCGTACTAGCGGACGTCCCTTGCGATCCCCCAGGATTCCCCGAGGGGCCTCCAGCGGGATCACCCGCAGGCGGCTGCGCTCCCCCAACGCCTGATAGCGGGAGGCCTCCCAGATCTGGAGCTGATACAGGCGATACCCTATCCCTAGGAATGCCAAAAAAAAGAAGAGACCCCATAGGAAGAGACGGAAGATGGGGGATGGGCGAGGCGGCGGAGGCGGTCGGAACACCGCCACGCTGTCCAGCGCTTCTGGTTCCAGCCGGGATGGATAGGGCTCGGACATAGCAGGACCCTTTAGGATTCAAACCCCTCCTCATCCGCCCAGCGCCGGCTGCGCTCGGAGCGGCCGGAGCCGGCGCAGGGCGGGATGGAGCACCAGCATCCCCAAGGTGTTCCAGAGGATCTCCGGGCCGATCACCTGGCGGAGGGCATAGCCCGGATCCACCGGATATTGTAAAACCGCAAGCAGGATCCCTCGGACCCCCTCCATCAGCAGGGTGCCCCCCGTGGCCACTGCCGCCAGCATCACCAAGCGGCCCCGGAAGACCGGTCGACTCAATCCTTGGGCCAGCGGGACCACCGTAAGCAGTGCCAGGGCGCTCACGCCCAGAGGTCCTCCAGAGAACAGATCCAACCAGAGGCCCCCGCCGACCGCCCACGCGAGCCCCTCCTCCAGGGAGCCCAGGAAGGCCACCGTGGCGACCACCAGGAAGACCAGGTTCAGCCGCCCCGGACCGGGGATCCAGAGCGGGACCCATGTGGCCTGAAGGAGCGCCGCCAGCCCCAGGACCATCACGGCCCATCCGATCCGGTTCCGCATCGGTTGCCGTCCCCCATCCTCATGGAGCAGGTTCCATGCCCGGGAAGCTGGTGATCACCAGCACATAGGTCACGCGTCGGGGATCAATGGCTGGACGAACCTGGGCGCGCTGGAAGGGTTCGCCTCCTCCGGCGCTCGGCCACTCCGCCACCTGACCGATCACTAACGCTCGGGGGATCTGCCCCCCAATTCCGGAGGTCAACACGGTGTCTCCCAGGAGGATCTCCTCATCGGGGTTCACGAAATCCAGCCGCAGGCTTCCATCTGGCTGGCCGACCACCATGCCGGTGGCCCGGCTGGTCTGCAGCAGCGCGCCCACCTGGCTGCCGGCGTCCGTCAGCAGACGCACCCGGGAGCGGTTCAGCCCAGCCTTCGCGATCCGGCCGATCAAAGCGGATCCCCGGGTGATCACCGGCATCCCCTCCCGGATCCCTTGACGGGTTCCCACATCCAGGATCAGGTAGCGCAGGTAGGGATCGGTCTCATATCCGATCACCGTCGCGGCTACGAAGGTGGTCTGCGGGTTCTCCCGGACGATCCCTAGCAGCGCCCGGAGCTCGGCGTTCTCCGCCGCCAGTTCCTGCAGCCGCAGGTTCTCTGTCTGAAGCTCCTCCACTTGATCCCTCAGGCGCTGGGCTTCCTGGCGGAGATCACGAATCTCCCGAAGAAACGCGAAGGCTTCCATGGCCCCTCGCCCGGCCCCGGCGAGAAGCTGCTGTAACGGCGTAAGGGGGATCATCACGATCTCCTCCACTGGCTGGAGCCATCCCAAGCCGTGGAGGAAGAGGAGCGCGAGGGAGAGCCCGATCGCTCGCCATGCGTTCCGTGGCCATCGGCTGCTGGGACGCATGCCCTCACCTCGCGTGGCAAACAAGAGAACCGGACAGGAGTCGCCACAGCGGCGTGTCGCTCATGTCGAGGCCGCCCTTCGCTATCGGGCGATGGGCTGGCCGATGCGCACCGGGGATCGGGTCGGCCGGCCTCGATCCAGCGAGGTCAGCACCTGATGCCAGGTATCCAGATCCTCCAGCACCCGAGCGCCTCCCATAGCCACTGCGCTGACCGGATCGGGGGGCACCCAGCACCGGATACGGGTCTCCTCGGTCAGCCGCTGAGCGAGCCCCTTCAGCTGGGCGCCGCCGCCGACCACGGCAATGCCGGTCTCCATGATGTCCGCCACCAGCTCCGGAGGGGTCTCGTCCAGGACAGACTTCACCGTGTCCACAATGATGGAAACCACATCCCGCAGGGCCTCCCGGATCTCAATGCTGGAGACCTCGAAGGCATCGGGGAGGCCGGTCACCAGGTTCCGCCCGCGCACCACCATCGTCCGCTCCTCGAGCAGTGGGTAGGCGGAGCCGATCTCGATCTTCACCCGCTCCGCCATCCGCTCCCCAATGAGCAGGTTGTAGCGGTGACGCATGTAGTTGATGATCCCCTCATCCATCTCATCCCCTGCCACCCGGACCGATCGGCCGACCACGATCCCGCCCAGGGCGAAAACGGCCACCTCCGTGGTGCCCCCGCCGATGTCCACCACGATGCTGCCCCGGGCCTCCGCGACGGGCAGGCCGATCCCGATGGCCGCCGCCAGGGGCTCCTCAATCAGGAAAGCCGCCCGGGCCCCGGCGGCCAGGCAGGCGTCGTGGACTGCCCGGCGCTCCACCTCTGTGACCCCGCTGGGGATCCCGACAACCACCCGCGGGCGGGGCACGGGGACAGGCACCTGCTGATGGGCCTTGCGGATGAACTCCCCGATCATCTCCCGGGTGATCTCAAACTCCGAGATCACCCCGTCCCGCAGAGGACGGATGGCCACAATGTGGGCCGGGGTGCGACCGACCATCTCCTTGGCCGCCTCCCCCACCGCCAGCACCCGGCGGGTTCGTCGATCAATCGCCACCCACGACGGCTCATGGATGACAATCCCCTTCCCCCGTACGCACACAAGGGTTGTTGCCGTCCCTAGATCGATGCCGATGTCCAGGGAGAACAACCCCAACAGCGCATCGATCGGATTCC